>CAYPAM010000171.1:0-3717 GCA_964408715.1 uncultured Lachnobacterium sp. | reverse complement strand
CTCATCCTCAATACTTAGCTGCCGTTCGCTAAGATTTGAAAGCTCCGAATAACGACGCAAAAGAGCAAGCTTGCATGCGTCATTGAGTTCCAAATGATACACATATCTCGACTGAATCAGTTCATAAATATCCTCATCCAACAACTCATTATCCACAAAATAACGATGTGCACATTCGGTCATGTAAGCAAGCGTTACAAAATCCTTGCCCCCCGCCTCGTAATAATATGCAAACACCGGCATACACTCAGCAATTAAATTCTCTGTATAAAGTGCCTGTACCAAAATTCGTTCGGATAAATCAAACAAATCAATATCATATTCTCGCGCCGCACTCCACAGCTTTAACATATCTCTGGTAGAGCCACTGAAGTACTGACTCAAGTATGTAAGCATCTTGTCGTTGTACTTTTTGGCACGAAATGCCGCTGACGACAAACGAAGCAGGAATTCATCCTCTTCGTACTCCGTTTTTCCAATCATGTAGCTGGCCAGAGCTACCTTTGCCGCAGAACCGATTTGGTCGATGCCGTATTCTGTGACTTTTTCATAAGCAAAATCAAACAAATGATTCTCTACGCACAGTTCGATTGCAAAACGCCTTGTTGATTCCTCCAGCTTGCTATAATCAGCCTTCAGCAAATACTCTTCTATCATGCTATCGTAAGCATTCGTCTGATAAAAACGCAGAATCTCCGGCAGCATCTTAGACTTATACTCTGCACTAATGATTTCTGAGAACATCAGTATTCGGAAACGCTCTTTGTCCCCTTTGGCAAAAGTCAGATAATTCTGTCTCGTATCAAAATACGAAATCAGATAGGAAAGCTGCTGTGGTGAAAGCTCCATGCATTTTCCCAGATATTTGTGTGCATCCATCAAGCACTGTAGCTGATGTGCAATACTTCCTGCAGTATAGCGCTGCCCCTTTTCGTCTTCAAAAAGGACAACGTATTCTTTGGAGTATAACTGGAAATATGCCACCTGCTCCGTAATTGGAACAATCTGTGGCTCCTTCAACTGCCTCTGATAGATAATTGCACGAACCATCTTCTTATCAAACACAACAACCTTGTGCGTGAAGATAATATGCGAAAGTGAACGCGCAATCTCACCATTTATCACGCCCAAATCCAACATATCATCATAGACAACAGCCAGATTGTCGTCCATATGACCTGCAAGAATCTGTTCCATCGCAAACTTGCCCATCGCACGGCAGTAGCGCTGGTAGACCTCTGGATTTGTTGTTTTTGAAGCAATAATATTGTTATACAGTACCGCCATTTTCTTATATGGAAGACCGCATTCGTACTGGAAATACATCTGAATAATCTTTGGAACAGGCGCAATCTTTCGCTCATCCATAGACATCAAATACGCCTCGTACAGACTTGTAATACGCAGCTCCAGTTCAATTCCTTTTTCAAACCATTGGTGATACTTATTATCAAACTGCTGACCCTTAATGAGGTAACTACAGATGACACCTACATATTCCGGCTTTGGATTCGCCTCATATGCCGCGCACAATAGCTCATACAGCACTGGTTTAAAGCCCTTCTCCGCCTCCATAATCTGGAATATCTGAATCGCGATATCCTTGGTGATGGCACGATGACGCACCGCCCAACGAAGCACACGAATCTCAAAATCGTCCAGCTTGGTAAGAAGATATGGGTCCTGCCAGATTAAATAATACGCCTCCAAATACAGGTATGGAGACGAGCATCCCTTCATAACCCAGTATTCAATGGATTTTAGCTTTAACGCATTGTTGTTAAAGTACTGCTCCTGCAAGAAAGTCAGTACCCAGAACAACAGCACGGAATCTGGATTCTCATGGAATATCCCTTCTATCTCCTTCGTAAGCTTGTCGACATAGCTTGGCTCACGCTCAATCAGAGTCATAATGTAGAGATAATAACCCCAAATTGGTGATTTGCGGTCAAGCCACTCTCTCTTGAATTCATCCAGAATCCACTCTGCTTCCTGACGCTGTCTATTGATAATCAAGCATTGTGCTTTCATCAGCACATGCATTGGTTCTTCCGGCTCTAACGCATGCAAATGATTGAGTATTTCGATGGTTTCATTTGCCCAAACTCCTGTTACAATACGTTTCAGACGATATGCCTGATACAACTCCATGATGCCAACCAAGCATTCCTTTTTCTCAAGATAAACCGGCGCAGCCTGATTGTGTATCGCCCCATCGCTTTCAGCAGCCTTTGCCTGTGCCATAATCTCAATCGTCTTGCTCTCATACACACTCGACAAGGTGATTCGCGCATAGTTCTTACCAGCATGAAGCTCATTTGCATCGATATAAAACTCAAACGCATACACACTTCCGATGAAGTCCTCAGAACGAATCTTCTTCTTCTCAATTCGCACAAAATCCCCATCGCAAGTAGCGTTAATCTCTATGTATCCCCAGTTGTCCTTCTTAATCTCTACACATTCCTTCAGTGTTTCTGTCACACCGCATAAGGTAAACTGGGATTTATCCAATGAGAAGGAAATCTTCTCTTTCTTTCTGATTCCAATCAAAAATTCTTCCATGTTCTGATTTGAAGGCTTTGCCGCGATAATTCCGCGATATATCATGCCTTCCTTAATCTCATTTGGCTTAATCACATTGGAAAAATTCTTATGATAAAACAACTGGAAGGCTTCGCTCCAGTTGGACTTGGCAAGCTGTGAAAAATCATACAGATTCTTTACGACACCAATGGATGTGTCGGCATATTTCTTGGAAATGGACGCACAAAAAGAAAGACTGATTTCATTTTGGTTGCAAACTACAACAAAATCTCCCTTTTCGGTCAGTCCCTCACTTAAACCATAACTATGAAATTGATACCGAATCCGAACCGTCTCGCCTTCAAACTGAGGTGTCAGACATTCCATTCTTGGGTTGGTGGAATACACAAGGCCGCGAACCTTCTGTTGATTGCCGCTAGATATCGTAAATTCCCCTTCGTACTCTTCTCCCTCGATGACTGTAAATGCAATTTCTTCCTCAGATATCTGAAGCTCTGGTTTCGCGTATTCGAATTTGCCTCTGGCCAGTTGCTTAATCCGTTTACGCACTTGTTTTTCCTCGCTTTTTCATCTTATCGTACGTACTTACATAGTTATAAAAATTATAACTTATTTTATGCATAGTTGCAAGGTTTTGTGGTATTGAAGAATGCAAAAAAGGAGCAACTAGTTATGAATCAAACAAAAATTGGAAATTTAATGATTAATTAATATCTTCTTCCGGTCCACAACAACGTTTAAATAATTTTAATGGGATTTTTACTGGACCTAAGAAATATCTATCAAACAGTTTTAATCCATCAGAAAAATCTTTATTATGCCCATCTGACAACAAATATGTATGCACCCATTCTTCTAATTTCCCATTTCTAGCATATCCAATTGCAGATGATAATGTATTTTTGTATACCATCACAAAGACCTCCTTTTTCGAGTACACAATTTTTCTTATCGTTTCATAAGAGAGGCAATATTTTTATATCTGTCTTAACAACTGTTCCGGAAAAATATCTTTTCCATTCTCAGATTTCATCTCTATCACCTGGTAAAGCCCACCGCTGGAATTCATTCCATCATTCTATCTAATAATATTTAGTTTCTGCCGTAGAGTAAGAAATAGGCTCTGTTATATTTAATCACACCTTTCAGAGGACGTCGGCACTTAATGAG
>CAYPAM010000170.1:0-3765 GCA_964408715.1 uncultured Lachnobacterium sp. | reverse complement strand
TGCCAGCGTCTGCATCGCCTCGCCAAAGGTGAAGTTCTCATACTGCATCAAAAAGGTAAACACATTGCCGCCCGCGCCACAACCGAAGCAATAATACATCTGCTTATGTGGACTTACGGAAAAAGACCCTGTCTTCTCATTATGGAATGGACACAGTCCAAAATACGTATTTCCCTTTTTCTGAAGGCGCACGTATCCGCCGACCACATCCACGATATCATTCCGTGAACGCACTTCTTCAATTAACTCGTCCGAATAAAATGCCATACGCCCTCCTTTCGTAGAAATATATTGGAGTTTATCAATATCCATCCACTGCCCATGCCTCTGGCAGGAAGAATTCACTGAACTTCGTAATTGCATACTGGTCTGTCATACCAGAGATATAGTCACACAGTACGCGTCCCTTATCCTCTCCGGCATCATACATACGCAGGTACTTCGCAGGAAGAATCTCCATATGCTCCGCGTAGTAGAAGTACAACTGCTCCAACATGACCTTTGCTTTTTCTTCTTCCCCTTTTGCGATTGGGTTTTTATATAGGTTACGGAACATGAACGCACGCAGGTCCTTTAACGCCTCGGCACACTCCTCTGACATCCTGATGTCGTCCTGCCCCATGCTGTTTATAATCGTGTTATGAATCAAGAAGTCGAGACGACTCTTGGTATCATATCCTAAGGTTTTACGGATTTCCAATGGAATATCCTCTTCGCTAAGCAAATGTGCACGAATTGCATCGTCAAAATCCGCGTTGACATAAGCCACCTTATCGCAAATACGCACAATCTTGCCCTCTAAGGTATGTGGCATTGCACCTGTCTGGTGATTCAAGATACCATCGCGCACTTCCCATGTAAGGTTCAGACCCTGTCCGTCCTTTTCTAGCTTCTCAACAATACGCACACTCTGTTCGTTGTGCTTGAATCCACCCACATAAATCTGGTTTAGAATTGCTTCGCCTGCATGACCGAATGGAGTATGCCCAAGGTCATGTCCCAGCGCAATCGCCTCAACCAAATCTTCATTCAAACGCAACGCCTTCGCAATCGTTCTCGCATTCTGCGATACCTCTAGTGTATGCGATAAGCGCGTTCTATAATGATCTCCTTTTGGAGTTAAGAACACCTGTGTTTTATTTTTTAAACGACGAAATGACTTGCTATGTAAGATCCTATCTCTGTCTCTTGTAAAAACAGGACGAATATCGCATTCTGCCTCTTCCACATCTCTGCCTCTACTGTTTACACTGAGGCAGGCATACGGGCTTAAGGTTTCTTTCTCCATTTCCTCAATTCTCTCTCGTATTGTCATCGTCTTACTCCCTTCATTATAAGTTCGAAGAACAACCTACATAACTAATATTCCGCGCTTGCTTGAAAATTCCTTTTTTTTATCTGCGTTTTTTGTCGAAATTTTTTCTTTGGATTTTGGCTAGAACAAAGAATCTCGCATGCGATCCCGCGGAGCGTTTTTTGTGTCATAGGAATTTCCTATGACGCAAAAAAGCTGCCTCCTATCGCTAGAAGACAGCTCTTAAATCCATGTTCTATTTTAATACTTTTAAGAATGCAAGAACCGCAAGGATGATACCAACTGCACAGTATAATCCAACAAGTGAACCGATTACATCAAATACAAAACCAACGAATGGAATTGCTCCTAACAATCCTAAAAGCCATCCAATTACGATTTTTGCTACAACATAAATTACGATAGCGATTATCAGGTTTTTAACATCCTGCGCCTTAAAAGATAACGCCCAGATTTTCTTTAAATAATCCATATTCTTATTCTCCTTATTGTAAAAAAACTATTATTTTTTCATTGTACCACTTCACGAAAAAATGTCAACTTCAAGGAAGCGTCTTATTTTTCTTAGCACGAAGCACCACAACGATTACACCAGCAATCACTGCAACTGCAACAACCCCAATTACAACGTAGATTATTCCATTTCCGCCCTCTGGGTCTGTGCCTTCATCCTGCGTATCCGAAACTGTGGTATCCATCTGCGTATCGTCTGCCTCATCCTCCAGATATGGTCCCAAAATCTCTGCAATAATTGCGTATCCATCCAGATTTGGATGCAATCCATCAAAGGTTAAGCCATCCTTACAATACTCATCATCTCCCACGAATGCAGAGTGACAATCCACATACGTTACATTATCGTATTTTAAAGTAAACGCCTGCAATCTCGTATTCAGCGACACAATCATGCTCTGCATTCCTGTATAGAAAGCAGGTGTCGTTGGAAGCACGCTGATAATATATATCTCAATCTCTGGATTTTTCTCGCAGAGTGCCTCTACCATCGTCTCGTAATTCTCCACAATCTGCGAATTGGTAAGCCCTCTTCCAATGTCATTGATACCGCACAGCATGACCACCTTGCTGTAATTCTTCTTCGCCAACTCATCGATTCGCGCCGCACACTCCTTCGTGGTCTGACCACCGATTCCATAGTTGACACAATCCTCACGATTCAAGATTCCATTCCAGTCGATTGCCTTCAGATGCGAAGTATCCACCAACGGATTCTGTACGATACTGTCACCAATAAATGCAATTCCTGTGTCTGGTCTGTCCCAGGTTCCATCACTGGTGTCTACAGGTGCGCCTTCCCCCTCAAAATACAACACTCTACGCAGAGTCACCTCTTTACTCGTTGCGCTAAATACCTGAATCTGGTCCAAGCGGACAAAGTTCGTTCCATAAGCTTTTGCGATACTGTCATAGGTATAGATAGAATAGTTCTTACCTGTAGCATTCACTCCCGACTCATCTGGATACACAGTTGCCCAATTCGTACCACCCGATGCACTTAAAAACGCCAGATAGATAGCATTTTCTGCCCCTGTATATTCCACATAGAAGAAGCTGCCTTCACTAATGGTGGACGCATCCCAATCTCCGCCTACATGCTTGGTAAAGAAAAATGCCAGATTGGTATTGGACGCGGTTGATGTCACCATGCCCTCATACAGCACAGCAGTCTCTCCCAGCTCTAAGGTTGTCGAATAACCATGCCAGCTAATGTTGGTAATCATGACCTTTTCCGTAGATTCACTCGTTGCAACACCAATGGATTCCACCTGTATGAAGCTGTCGCTTCCATATGCCTTCACACAGTCATCATAGCTAAAGGTTGAGGTATAGCTTCCATCCTCATTTGCCACAGTAGATGTTGGCGCATCCACATATATCCATTCTGTCTCATTCATGTTCTGCCAAGCCAAGCGCACTGCGCCTTCTGTTCCCGTATAGCTAACCGCAAAATATCCATCCTGTGTAATATTCGCCGCTTCAAAATCTCCGCCGCCATTTGTCGTATACACAGATGGTCCCATCTTCCACGCACTCGAAATCGGATATTGGCTGGAATACAGCACCGTCTCTGTCATCTCTGTAACTACATTTTCTTCAATCTCAACTGTATCAGCCTTCGCCTCCATTGGAAGCATCACACACAGCATCATGAGACTGCACAAAAAAGCAATCCGTCTTCTCTTTCCCATGGTACTACCCTTCCTTATATAGAATATTTGCTACTATTACTATCCTTGATTTGGGAGATTCTGTCAATTCTTTTTTAGTAGACAAAAATACAATGCAGAAGATGGGGCGCACGAGGTCCAGGGGACCTCGGTTTTCCGCTTCTGAGAACAAAAAGACCTAGGCTCTTACCTAGGTCTTTTTGTTCTCAAATGCAGAAGATGGGACTTGAACCCACACGGTATTGCTACCACTGGCACCTGAAG
>CAYPAM010000169.1:0-3818 GCA_964408715.1 uncultured Lachnobacterium sp. | reverse complement strand
AAACCCGACATTTATCCGAACAATTCGCTTACTCTGCCTTATAACATTTATTAATGTGCTATTTCATTATACTAGATATAGTGGTTTTGTCAACGGAGAAAAACTAGTATTTGTGGTTTGAACAATAGTTCATAGACACAAAAAACGCTGAAAACTCGGGGCTTTCAGCGTTTCATTGTACAAGTTATATAAATTTTTCCAAAAAAGTTTGTGGAACTTTATTTCACAAGATTTATCTTTATACCAGGGTTCAAGCTATGTAACTCTGGAACATAAGAAGCCATTTTTTCACACTGGACTGTAATCTTCTTCTTTTGTCCCGGAATCAAATCAAAATCATTGTCTGTGGTTTCTACTCCAACCGGTGTAGCTAGGTGAAGCATCCATACAAAGGTGTCCGCAGATAATACAAGCTCGCACATTGTGTCTGACATCTGCTCCATTTTGCATTCCACACAAGCCTCTTGCAAATCAAGTGTCTTATACGGAGCAAGGAAATACCGATTCTCATTGATTACCTGACCGTTTTCGATTACCTGTGTATACAGAATTGTCTCTTCTGGCACCAGCTGCGCTTTCACATCAGAAAGGTCTACCAAAACAAGCTTTTCAACCGCATTTGCAGCCACTACCTGCTCCTTCGCTCCTTCCTTAATGACTCTGCCATCAAAGGTCATCAATTGATATTTCAATATGATTTGCTTCTCATTTAGCGCATCATTCATCACAAGAATCTCCACTGGCTCTGGTTTGTCCTTATAATATTCACCATACCCTGTCATTCCTTCAAAGGTCTGCGCCTCATATCCTCTAAAAGCCACATTCACAGGAGCCAGTGAACGCTTCATGTAATAATATAACGGACGTTTTGCAAGATAATAGTCAATCACCGACCAGTTATGCACCCCATAAGAATCACTCAAGGTCCAAAAAAGAGCACCAGAGCAACGGAATTTTCTGCTACGAAGTTCATCATAGATGTGGCGCATTATTTCTGCCTGAAGCACCTGACTCTTTAAGATAAACTCCTGAAGTCCAATATCATCCTGAAGTCCAAAATATTTTTCCACAAAAATATCTAGTAATCTGTGTTCTGAACTGGTATTGGTATGATGCTTCCATTCCTCAGAATTTCTGTATAATTTATCTTCGCTAATACACTTTCTGGCAGACTCTAGATTCATCGCGCCAATAACGCCAAACTCACTTAAGAATTTGAAGTCAAAGTCTGTAAAACGCCAGAGATCCAGATAATGCTCCCATTGTGGGCGATGGGTAAAATGCCACGTATGCTGATCACCCATATCATAGCTCGTCGGTTCCTCTCCACCGAACGGACTACTTTCCCTATAAATTCGGTCCGGACATAATTCCTTCACAAGAGATGGAAGAAGCTCTTCGTACAAGCGTCCGCCATACCATGGGAAATCCTTTCCGGAATTTTTTGCCGAAAGATACATCTCCTGTATCTCATTATTGCCACTCCATCCTACAAGGCTGGCGTGACCTCTAAGTCTTTTAATCGCTGCAGTAGCTTCCCTGCGGATTTCCTCATAAAACTCCGGTACGTGATCTGGATAATATGCACAGGCAAACATAAAGTCATGCCATACCATAAGCCCCAGTTCGTCGCATGCCTCCATAAAACCGTCACTTTCGTATATTCCACCGCCCCACACGCGAATCATATTCATATTCGCCTCTGCTGCCATGGTCAGGAGCTTGCGGTTCTTCTCATCCGTAATTCTTCCCGGAAAACAATCTGCCGGTACATGGTTTGCCCCTTTAGCAAAAATAGGCTCTCCATTAATCATAAAGGTAAAGCTTTTGGAGGTTTCATCCAGTGCTTCTTCTCGAAGACTTACTGTTCTTAATCCATGCTTTTTACAGATTTCCTGTACCACATGTCCCAGAGAATCCGTAAGATACAGCTTAATCGTATACAAATACTGTTTTCCAGCACCATTTGGCCACCAAAGCTGTGGATGATGGATGACCATGTCCAAGGACTCGTAAAGCTTAGTGTTTTTCTGTATGTCAACGTGCAACTCCTTGTTGCATATTATCTTTGCTTCTGCCTCATTTTCATATCTTTCATCACCATACACTTCACAGGTCAGTATATAGTCTCCGGATTGCAAGAAATCAAGTTCCACCGAAGCTTCCAGATTCACATATTCTGCTTTAACAACCTCTGCATCCGAAAAAGAGGTCTGCATATGGCAATCCCGAATGATACCTGCATCATAACTATGAATGGTAACATTCTTCCATATACCACAAGTAGGCATCCAAATGGTCCAGTCCCAGCCATATACAAACTGCGGCTTACGCATCCATGCTCTGTATGGCTGCTCACTATTCCAAGAATGCTCCATCAGTTCAAGTGGTTTATCCTCGACCCCATACACACCATCATCAATGCGGACGATAAGGGTATTTTCCCCTGCTTGAATCGTCTCTGAAATATCAATCACTTTTTCTATAAATGCATTGTTATGACTTCCAATATAGTGACCGTTTAACCAGATATCCGCCGTAAGATCCAGACCTTCAAATTCTATCTCTGTATATTCCTGCAGAAAGTCTTTTTCTATATAAAAGACCTTCTTGTACCAGAATTCCTTCTCTTCCATCCAGCGGCATTCCATACTGTTTACATCAAGTAATGGGTCTTTAATAATGCCTGCTTCTGTCAATGCAATATGCACATCCCCGGGAACCTGGCAGCTTATGGCTGTTTCCCACAATTTATTCTTCTGGTCTATCGTTCCTTTTCCTGTGTCCTGCCAACATAATTTCCATTCCCCTGACAGGCTATAACTTGTCTTTTTCATTTTCCACCTATTCCCTAACTATATTCCACTGGCGTGTATTTACATTTTCTAAGGTTACATCCGCTACACCAGAAATCAAGGCCTGACCCATACTAGTCATTTGTCTCTGTACCGGATAAAGAGACAACATTTTCCGTCATACGGTCTAAGTACTCTCGAAATTTCGTAAGTTCCTCTTCTGAAAAACCTTTTTTCATACCCTCTTCCAAACGTATTACACTCGCACGGGCCTCTTCGTCCAATCGGAGGCCTTTTTCTGTAAGCTCAAGCTTTTTCAAACGGGCATCGTGTGGCATAGGCACTCTGGTTATCAGCCCTTCCTTTTCCATAACCTTAAGGATATTGGTAGCCGTTGCACCTGTGATGGCAAATGCCTCCTCCAAATCCTTCTGGAACACATCCTGCCCGGTATGATCTCGAAGATAGCGCATCGTGCCACACTGCATACGCGTCGGTTCCACCTCGCAATTGCTCCAGCATGTATGGAAATACTTTGCTATCGCATTGTGCGCACAGCGAATTTTGTGACCAATATCCATCTGTAAATTCATCTTATGCATTTGCTCCTCCGGCTGTCATACCTGTGTAGAGCTGATAATACTTGCCCTTTTTGTCAATAAGCTCCTCATGGTTACCACGTTCAATGATACGTCCATGCTCAAGTACCATAATACAGTCACTATTTCGAATAGTAGAAAGACGATGTGCAATAACGAATGTCGTACGTCCATGCATCAGCTTATCCATACCATCTTGAACGATACGTTCGGTACGTGTATCAATTGAGCTTGTTGCTTCATCCAGAATCAATACCGGTGGGTCTGCAATCGCTGCTCTTGCAATCGCAAGAAGCTGTCTCTGACCCTGACTAAGGTTCGCACCATCTCCGGTAAGAACGGTATCGTAGCCTTCTGGAAGCTGACGGATAAAGGTATCTGCATTTGCAAGCTTTGCTGCTGCAATGACCTCTTCATTCGTTGC
>CAYPAM010000168.1:0-3867 GCA_964408715.1 uncultured Lachnobacterium sp. | reverse complement strand
AGCAGGACTAGCCATAAATGTCTTCATTCGGGTTTTCCTCCTTGATAATTTAACTGTTAAAACCATGGATAATTCGGAATCTCGTATGTCCGGACGCTACCCCTCTCTTATCCTCTTGTTTACTCTATATAAAATGCTTGCCGGGGCTTTGGCTTGCATTTTCATACTTTCGCAGACTAAGATATTATATTATAGGAAATGCCTTGTGTCAAATACTTTTTGTGGGATTTTGTGAATACTATGATTCTAGATATTGTGGCTCGTAGTGTATCCCAATCATAGTCAACCCATGAGCTGGCGCTGTTGGTCCAGCAGAGCATCTGTCTGTCCTCTTCAACATCTCAAGAATTTCTTCCGGCGCACGTTTTCCAGCGCCTACCTCAATCAAGGTTCCCGCAATAATGCGAACCATGTTATACAAAAATCCATTACCTGTCACGCGAATTTTGATGATGTCTCCATCCTTGCCTACCGTGCAGTTATAAATAGTTCGTACCGTCGTTTCTACCTGGGCATGAACACTGCAAAAGCTCTTGAAGTCATGCTCTCCCTCCAGCAACGAAGCGGCCTTTTGCATAGCCGCCACATCCAGCGGATAATGATAGAAATATGTATCACGCCGTCTGGTTGGGTCTGGGAAGGTTCTATTCAATACGCGGTACTCATAGGTCTTACTGCTCTTGCCCGCTCTTGGATGGAAATCCGCGTTCACCTCGCAGGAATCCTGTACGACGATATCCTCTGGCAGACGTGCATTCAAGGCAAAACTGATTTTTTCTGCAGGGATACGTGTATTCGTATCAAACACGCATACATTTCCAAGCGAATGCACACCAGCATCCGTACGGCTTGCGCCGGTTACCACGATTTCTTCGCCCAACAATTCGGAGAGTGCTTCATTTAATTTTTGCTCTATGGTGACGGCGTTTTTTTGCAACTGCCAGCCACTATAATTGGTGCCGTCATACGCCACCACGAGTTTTACTCTCTTCATCATTTCAATTTCTCCTTAGAATTTTCCGATGTGAATTCTTTCAATTTACATTGGAAAAGGCACTAAATTGGCCGCCACAATTACCAGCACCAAAAAGCCAATCACGATTGCATATGCCTTGCGGTCATTGTCTGTATACTTTAACGGTTTCATCTTGGTACGACCCTCGCCACCGTTATAGCATCTTGCTTCCATTGCCATTGCAAGGTCTTCCGCCCTGCGAAAAGCGGATACAAAGAGCGGTACAAGAAGTGGAACCATATTCTTTGCTTTTTGAATCAGGTTGCCTTTTTCAAAATCCGCACCACGCGCCATCTGTGCCTTCATAATCTTATCTGTTTCCTCGATGAGAATCGGAATGAATCGAAGTGCAATCGACATCATCATCGCGATGGAGTGAACTGGTACATTGATTTTATTAAGTGGTCTTAATGCTGTTTCAAGGCCGTCTGTCAACTGATTCGGAGTTGTTGTCAATGTCATAAGGGAAGTTCCCAGAATCAAATACACCAAACGAATCGTCATAAGCACGGAATTCATAATACCGACGTTGGTAATCTGCAGGCTGCCCCATTTCCAGAATACGATATCTCCCGGAGTTGCGAGCAGGTTAAAGAGCGACGTGATAAGTAACAATACCACGATTGCCTTAAGTCCCTTGGTCATGAACTGAAAAGGCACCTTGGACGCACGAATCACACCTGCCAGAAACAGGGTGATAATCCCAAGTCCTACGATTCCCTTAAAGCAAAACAGGGCAATAATATATATCACTGTTGCGAATAATTTTACACGTGGGTCCAGCTTATGCAGAACAGAGTCCGCCGGATAATACTGGCCGATGGTAATATCTCGAATCATTTTTCTAACCTCTTAACGCTTGAAGAATGCTTTTTTTAGCTTCTTCTACTGTTGTTGCATCCAAATCTACCAAAATCCCCTTCTGGCGAAGATCATGCATCAGATAGGTCACCTGTGGTGCCGCAAGTCCGACTGCTTCTAGTTCCTTATACTGACGGAACACATCCTTTGGCGCGCCATCATACATCACAGAACCTTGGTTCATCACGATGATTCTGTCTACGTATTTTGCTACATCCTCCATGCTATGAGACACGAGGATAACTGTGATACCAAGCTCCTTGTGCATCTTGGATATCAGCTCAAGTATCTCGTCACGCCCCGCCGGGTCCAGCCCTGCGGTTGGCTCGTCTAGGATAAGCACCTCTGGCTTCATTGCAAGCACACCAGCAATGGCTACTCTTCGCTTCTGTCCGCCGGACAAGTCAAATGGCGGTTGAAAGTATAACGCCTCCGGAAATCCAACACTGGAAAGCGCCTCAAATGCGCGCAATTCCACTTCCTTTTTATCTAAGCCAAGGTTCTTTGGTCCAAAGCATACGTCAGCAAAAATCGTTGTTTCAAAAAGCTGATGCTCTGGATACTGAAAGACAAGCCCCACCTTACTTCGAAGCTCCTTCATGTTGTAATCCTCGTCATAGATATCCTGTCCATTAAAATAGATTCCACCGGATGTGGCCTTTACCAAGCCATTCATATGCTGGATTAAGGTTGATTTACCAGAACCGGTATGCCCGATAATTCCAATAAATTCGCCGTCTGAAATTTGTAGATTAATATCCTTTAGCGCCTGAACCTCATATGCAGTTCCTTCGCTATATCTATAATTGACCTTATCAAGAATAATTGACATTCTTTTCCTCATTTCCAAGCAATTCTCTTAACGTTGAGCAATTGCACAAATTGCCTCCACAAGCTCTTCTCTGGAAAGAATTCCCTGTGGAATTGCAAGCCCTGATTTTCTAAGTTCATCCGCAAGCAGCGTAACCTGTGGAACATTCAGGCGATGTGCCTTCAATTCGTCCACTCTTGAGAAAATCTCTCTTGGCTTTCCATCCATGATGATTTTACCGTTTTCCATGACATAGATGTAATCCGCATCTACAACCTCTTCCATGTAGTGGGTAATCAGAATCACGGTAACGCCTTTTTCGCGGTTGAGTTCATGTGCCGCCTTTAAGACTTCCTTACGTCCATTCGGGTCAAGCATCGCGGTTGGTTCGTCAAAAACAATACATTTTGGCTCCATCGCCATCACTCCCGCGATTGCCACACGCTGCTTCTGTCCTCCGGATAATTTATTTGGAGAGTGAGTACGATACTTGGTCATACCCACTGCCTCTAAGCTTTTCTCCACACGTTGCCAGATTTCCTCTGTCACAACACCGACATTTTCCGGTCCAAATGCCACATCCTCTTCTACGACACTGGCAACAATCTGGTTGTCCGGATTCTGGAACACCATACCTGCCGACTTTCGAACAGGCATTACATTTTCTTCTATCGATACGTCCATTCCATCTACCCAGATGGTTCCTTCGCTGGCGGTAAGCAGAGCATTAATATGCTTTGCCAGAGTAGATTTTCCGGAACCATTGTGACCTAAAATCGCAATAAACTCACCCGGTTCTACTCTCAAATCCACATGGTCTAACGCCGTCGTAATGGACTCTACATTATCTTCCTCGTCTCGTCTGATAAATTCATGCACGAGCCCCTTTGTTTTTATAATACTCATTGAACACCTCTGTGAACCTGTTCTCACTAATCATCCCATTTTAATCTATGAAGCTCTCCCTCAAGCTGCATATGTGAAAACTCATTCTGTCTTAACGCTTCATATAATACAACTGCAACCGAATTCGACAGATTCAGCGAACGAATCTCGCCCATCATTGGAATGCGCACACAGGTATCTGGGTTATCCCTTAAGATTTCCTCTGGAATTCCGGCACTTTCTTTTCCAAACATGATATAACAGTCTGGCTCGTAGCTTACATCCGAATATACGT
>CAYPAM010000167.1:0-3934 GCA_964408715.1 uncultured Lachnobacterium sp. | reverse complement strand
CTATTGCCCCTTCCGGCTGTAAATATTCCATAAGCGCGTCCGCAATCTGCTCTGTAAGCTGTTCCTGAAGCTGTGGACGTTTTGCAAATACCTCTACCGTGCGTGCAAGCTTACTTAAACCAACCACCTTGCCGTTTGGAATATATGCCACATGTGCCTTGCCATAAAAAGGCATAAAGTGATGCTCGCATGTAGAATAGAATGTAATATCCTTCTCGATAACCATTTCCTTATTGCTTACGGAAAAAGTCTTCGACAATGGCTCTTGCGCAGTCTCATACATTCCTGCGAAGATTTCCTCATACATTCTCGCAATACGGTCTGGTGTTTCCACCAAGCCCTCTCTATTCTTGTCCTCGCCGATTCCTTCCAGAATCAGTTCTACACCTTTTTTAATCTTTTCTCTATCAAACATTTTACTTCCTGCTTTCGCAAACTACTTCCTTGAGTTGTCCTAAATACGACAATGAGCCAAAAGCCAGCACTGGCATTTCACGTTCTATAGCATATACTCTCGCCTTATCTACGGCATCTTCCACGCTTCTGCAATACTCCACTTCGATTGCCTGTCCAGAAGCTTCGCATACCATGCGAACTTCTTCTGCCAGCAGTTTTCCGTCTAAACCGCGCGCATTCTGTGGTGTAATCGTATACACCTTCGCGGCGTACGGAAGCATGATTTCCAGCATTTTCTTATGCTCTTTGTCCGCTAACACACCTATTATATAGACAAGTGGCTGATTTGTAAAACTATTTTCCACAGTTTTTGCAAGTTGATATGCTGCATCCTCATTATGCGCACCATCTATGATAAAAAGCGGATTTTCGCCAATCACTTCAAAGCGTCCCTGCCAGCTCGCATACAAAACGCCTGCTCGAGAAGCATATTCCATATCCATCCAGCCAGCGATTGGTGCGTCGGTATCATTCCACATCTGCATCTCATCCTGCAAACCAAATAACAGCTTTGGCCACAAAGCATCAAATACTGCAATCGCAAGTGTCGCATTCTCCATCTGATACAAGCCCGCCATTTGGGTCATGTAATTGACACCCAGATATGAGAAACGAAGCTCTCCCGGCTTCTGACTAATCAGCTTAGTACGGCTTGCATATACATCACCGCGAATGGTTTCTAACCCCAATTCTTCACCTTTTTGACGCACCTCTTCTAATTTGTGCTCTAAGACCTTCTCTACCTCCGGTTCCTGTTCTCCCCAGAAAATAGTTGCTCCCGGCTTCATAATTCCAGACTTAACGCTTGCAATCTCCTCTATGGTTTCTCCTAAAAACTGCATAT
The DNA here is from genome assembly GCA_964408715.1 of uncultured Lachnobacterium sp. GTDB lineage: Bacteria > Bacillota > Clostridia > Lachnospirales > Lachnospiraceae > Roseburia. The sequence continues at coordinate 2,634 of CAYPAM010000167.1, read as the reverse complement.
GGTCACGACTAATCCTGGTAAATACACAAGCCAATGGATTATCCACTACATTGGTAGCGTCTGATTCTCCACCCATACCAGTTTCCAACAAGAATACATCTGGCTGCATTTTTGCAAAATAAACAAAAGCCAATGCGGTCTCTAACTCAAAGGCTGTGGGATAAATTCCGCGAGATACCACAATGTCACAGGCGTTTTTCACCTGTGACATACTTTCTGCATATTCTTCTTCTGTAATATTTCGTCCATCGTACTGCCAGCATTCCAATGGGTCAAATACGGCTGGTGAGCAGTATCTTCCCACCTTAAACTGCGCTTCTTTACAGATAGACGCAAGATAAGCACCAACGGAGCCTTTTCCATTCGTTCCAGCAATATGAATTGTTGGAATGGTATTCTGTGGATTTCCAAGCTCTTCCATGAGGGCGCGCATGTTGGCAAGTCCCAACACGCTGCCTCTTGATTTACTCTCTTCTACAAATTCTAGTGCTTCCTCGTAAGTTAAAGTACTCATTTTTCCTCCTGTGCGGTTTGATATAACGCTGCTAAAGTCTCATATCATCAACGCTTCACACCCTTGGTATCACGATTTCCGATATGAAGACGATTTAATGCAAGCTCCTTGCCTTTTACTTCAACAACCTCGTTCTCGCCGTCTCCAAGAATATAGATATTCTTAAGCTCATCGCCCTTATCTAACTTCATACCACGAACGCCAACAGCAGTTTTCTTCTTTTCGGGAATAGTTGCGCACTCAATACGCAGGAAAGCTTCTTTTCCAGAACGCATTACCATTGTCTCATTGCCTTTTAATGCACGTACTGCCAATACTTCATCTCCATCGTTCAGCTTTGTCGCTGCGGTAGTCTTCTTACCTACTACAAATTCACTACCATCGACAAGCTTTACCATGCCCTGTTTCGTACCGAACACTACCTTACTTAAAGCAACAGACTGTAAGCTTGCAAGATAGATGTAGCTCTCTGTTTTGCTGTCATAGTTACTCATGTTATCAATTGGATTACCCTTGTCTTTTAATCGACCAGCAGGTAAATCTAACACCTTCATCAGATGTAAATTGCCCGTATTTGTAAAAATACATATCTTATCGGTATTCTTACAGGTAAATACATAGCGGTTTTCAGAGTCTGCGGTCTCTTTGTTTCTCTCATAGATAGAAACATCAATCGTTTTGGCATATCCGAAACGGTCCATCAAGAAGACAACGTCTTTTTCTTCAATTGGCTTTTCTTCAACCACTGCTTCTGCTAAGTTGTCGATAATAGTCTTACGAGGCTTATCGTATTCCTTCTTAAATGCAGTAAGCTCCTTCATAATCATCTTCGCCATAGAAGAACGATGTGATAACAAATCCTCGTAAAGAGCAATCTTCTCTAAGGTCTCGTTGTGGTCTTTCATAAGCGCGTCAATTTCCAGACCGATTAATTTGTAGAGACGCATTTCCAAGATAGCGTTTGCCTGACGCTCGGTAAAACATAATTGAGAGGCCATCTTCTCAGATTCTTTGGATTTGAATTTGATGTTTGAGGTGTCACCCTTTGTCAAACAACTCTCTGCGTCTTTTCGATTGGTACATCCACGCAGAATCTCGATAATGAGGTCGATGACATTGCACGCCTCAATTAAGCCTTCCTGGATTTCTTTCTTATCTAATTCTTTTGCAAGAAGTGTTTTGTATTTTCTAGTCGCAATCTCATATTGGAAGTTGACATGATGACGAATAATTGGGATAAGTCCCATCGTCTCCGGTCTGCCATCTGCTACTGCCAGCATGTTTACGCCAAAGGTATCCTCCAGCTTGGTCTTCTTGTACAGAAGATTTGTCAGTGCTTCTACGTTGGCACCTTTTTTCAATTCTAATACGATACGAATACCGTCCTTTGAGGACTGGTTTGTAATATCCACGATATCGCCGGTCTTTTTTGTCTCTACCAGAGCAGCTACATCAAGTAGGAATTTACCGATGTTCGCACCAATCATAGTGTATGGAATCTCAGTAATCACAAGGTTCTCCTTGCCACCCTTTAGCTTCTCTACCTCGACCTTGCCACGGATTTTGATTTTACCCATACCTGTTTCGTATACGGATAACAGCTCGTCCTTGTTGGCTACGATACCGCCAGTTGGAAAGTCTGGTCCCTGAATGTACTGCATCATCTCTTCTGTGGTGATGTCCGGATTCTTCATGTAAGCAATAACACCATCAATTACTTCTCCGAAGTTGTGTGGTGGAATGCTGGTTGCCATACCTACGGCAATACCCTCTGCACCATTGATAAGAAGGTTTGGCACCTTAACCGGAAGTACCAGAGGCTCCTTCTCTGTCTCATCAAAGTTTGGTCCAAAGTCAACCACATCCTTGTCCAAGTCCGCAAGATACGCTTCCTGTGTTACCTTCTGAAGACGGGCTTCGGTGTAACGCATCGCAGCAGCACCATCCCCTTCGATAGAGCCGAAGTTACCATGTCCATCAATGAGAGGCAGCCCCTTCTTGAAGTCCTGCGCCATAACAACCAAGGCTTCATAGATAGAGGAATCTCCATGTGGATGATATTTACCCATGGTATCGCCGACAATACGCGCACTCTTACGGTGTGGCTTGTCGTATTTTAC
>CAYPAM010000166.1:0-3995 GCA_964408715.1 uncultured Lachnobacterium sp. | reverse complement strand
TCATGTATTGCTAATTTTTCTATCTTCATGGTAACTCTCCCACAAATTCAAGTTTGTTTAACAGATTCCATCCTACTACATTCCCCCAAATATTTCAAATAAATAGATTAAACTTTGGTATCTCTTTTCCACTATTCTTCACCAATTAAAAATACCTGATTCTCTCTGGCGATATCCATAACTCTGTCTGCCATTCCGGAATTGGTGATTTTTCTCTTGTATAAAGCAATTCCTTCGTAATTTTGCCACATATGCATTGGGAAAATCAAGTCCGCATCCGTTTCCTTTAAGAAAAAGTCAAAGCCATCATACTGATACTGTCCAAGACGAGGGTCCATCGGGACAAACGCAAGATTGATTGGAAGCTTGGCAATCCGCCTAATCTGGAATTTATAACTACGCTCCTGCGCACCATTCGTAAGTTCTCCAATCCCTTCCCACTTCCAGTTCGCCAAATCTCCCGCATGGAAGAACGTCGCTCCGTTCGTCTCTACATAAAAAGCTACGCCTGCGTCCGTCGAACGGAAAGTCATGATATTCAAATCATCCACCTGGTACTTGTTGTCTGCTCCAACAAAAGTCACACGCTCGCGCACCTGCGGGTCAATTCCGTGCTTTGCCAGAAAATTCGGTGAAATACGAATATCCTTCGAAAAAATGTATTTGATATTCTCATATTTATCCGACCAACGCAGAATATCCATGTCATAATGGTCTTTATGACTGTGACTTGCAAACATATAGATTTTGGTATCTGGCTCATAGTCTGGGATTTTTCCAGCAAAGGTATATCCGTTAACCTTGTCGCCATCAAAATAATCAAATATTAGCACCTTATCGTCCACTTCCACCAGAAAACAGCTATGATGTATAAATATTACCTGCATACTACTCCTCCGAAAAATCCCACTTCTTGCTAATCAGCTTGCTCATCCACTCAATTACCGGTCCAAGTGCAATAACCATAAGTACCGTTACAATGCCAAGCTTGCCGCCAAATAAAATACCGATTAAGGTAACCACTGCATCAAAAGTAATGCGAACTATCGTATATGACACCTTTGGCAGTCTCGCATGGATAATCGCCGGAATCGAATCATATGGGGATGTTCCCATATTCATATCAATATACACGGCAACCGCCACGACAAATACGATAAGTCCCACAATAAGCACCGGAATCTTCACTGCCCAGGAATCAAACAGCCCCTCTGGGAGCACCTGTGCCCAAATCCATGAGAAAAAGTCAATCGAATATCCCACAAGGAACATATTCGCAAGTGTTCCAAAGCCCAAATTTCTCGCTCCCAGCGCAATCACTACCACAAATAATATCGTATTCAAAAACGCCTGCCAGTTTCCAAGGCTCCATCCAATCGTCTGAGAAATCGAATTGTTCATAAGCGTACATGGGTCAACACCCATATCTACAAGCAACAACCACGAGAGCGAAAACCCCATCGTAATCACCGCCAGTACTGTTACCACAAGTCGTGGTCCAAAATGCTTTTTATGAAAAAATCCCGCATGGATTTCTTTTAAAGTGTCTTGTACTGCTTCCTTCATGTAATACTCCTTTGTATGAAACTTAGAGTATTGTAACACAAAAAAACACTATATGCCAGTTTTTCACACGACATATAGTGTTATGGAGTTTATTTTTCAATTAAAACATTCGATACAAAGTAGTATCCCTCATCATGCGCCTGAAGCGTTACTTCGTATTTTTCTTCCCCTTCGTCTCTTAAACACTGCAGCTTCACGATACCATTCTCGCCCTCTTCTACCGTCAATACGGTGACTGAGTCGTGATTTGTATCACCATGCATCATATAATACGCATCATAATCCGCAAGCTTGATATCCATTCCACTGTTGCTTCATGTGAATTATACCATTTTGCATTTGCTTAATAACTGTTTCTATTAAAATTATTCCCTCTTCGAATTTTCCCATTTTGCCCAAAATTTGTGACATATTTCCTAATATTTCAAGCTCCGTTTGCGAATAATAAACCAACTCCGAAACATCAGATTTTCCCTTCTACGTTAATTTGAGCAAATCTTTCATCCTGATATACGCATCTTCATTAGATAACTTTCCCATCCGGTATTCAGCCATATATTGATTTCCCTTAATATACTGAATATTAATAACACTTGTCATATCTAATCGTTTTTCCATTTCCAACAATATATCCAAACACAATTGACGCTTTCCATCTATATTTGCAAGGCGTTGTAATCTTCGTAATTCAAACACTTTTAAATCGGCTGTATCCAGTTCTCCGCGATAATAGCACCAATTTATATCTGATTTTTCTACCAAACATCAATGTATCTGGCATTCATTCTCCGCTTTCGAAATAGGACATCGCAGCAGGAGAGCATAATCCCCTACATACCTGACTTGCCTCCAAGCCCTTTTCAATTCGAAAACGCTTTAGCATCTCACCTAATGTTATCTTTCGCATTGTATTCCCCCATTGATGATTCTTCTACCACATCCACACCACAGGCGTCTTCGATAGATACAATCCCAGTGACTCCTGCAATCTTTTAGAAGGTTCGTTGCCTTCTACAACCTGACCATATGGAATGTAACCAAGCTCGAGGGCATAATTGATTAAGTATGTTTCTAAGGCTTTGGCGATTTTTCTACCACGATATTCCGTAAAGACATGGAGCATTCCCATACTGCCATCATCGTGAATACCGATATAGCCGGCAAATGCTTCGCCTATAAATGCGCCGAACATACATCCTGCTTCTATGCGTTCTCTTACATAGTCTGCACCATACTCATCATCCTCTCCAGCATCCTCAAGCAGCTCATAGCTACTTCTTACTGCGTCATGCTGTTCCATGGTAATTGGACGAATCACAAGTCCCTCCTCGGTTGGTTGTCCATCCGGACGATAGAGCCCGCTTACAGACAAACGCTCTCTTGGAGTATAAACTGCCTGATAGCATACCAATGTTTCTTCTAAGCCGAATAATTTGCATACATCATCTGTCAATTCTCTCTGGTGAATTACAATCTTATTGATTGACTGGCGCACCGAATCAGGAAGCTTCTGTAATAATTCCATCGAATCTCCTGCATAATACACGATTCCTGTATCCTTATCGCGCAACAATATCCTGTTGTCTTCTCTTGATAGAAGTACTGCTCGTCCACGATTGATAAGCTCAATCATATCGATATGCAACAGCTTCTGCTTCATCAACCGTGTCTTACAATCCTGTAATGCAAGATATTTCTCATATAAGTCTGGGCGGCGTGACTTCGTACGCTCCACAGATGCCTCGAGCCTCCAGGCATCAATCTTCTTCTGATTTCCGCTTAGAAGAACATCTGGCACCTTCTTGTCGTGCCATACCTCTGGACGAGAATACTGTGGATGCTCTAGCAGTTCACCGTGAAAGGATTCCGTCTCTGCGGATACCTCGTTATGGAGCACCCCCGGAACCAGTCTGGAGATGGCATCAATCATCACCATTGCCGCCAATTCTCCACCTGTCAACACATAGTCACCGATGGATACATAATCTGTCACCACTTCCTCAAGCACGCGCTCATCGATTCCTTCATAGTGTCCACATAAGAAGATGAGGTCATCGCTTTTCGCAAAATCCTCTGCCATTCTTTGCGTGAAAGGATACCCCTGTGGGGTCACGTAGATAACACGCTTCTTATTACCTGCCGGTATCTTCTTTGCTACACTCTCATAAGCATCATAAACAGGCTGTGCCTGCATCAACATGCCTGCACCTCCTCCATATGGATAATCGTCTACCTTCTTATGCTTATCTGTAGAAAAATCCCTGATATTGACCGCCTCGATTAAGATGTGTCCGCTCTCCATCGCGCGCCCTGTAATAGAGGTGCTAAGCCCTCCCATTACCATTTCCGGAAATAATGTTAATACATGAAAATTCATAAGTCCTTTAAAAATCCACTTTCCTGTTTGATATTTTTCTAGTCTAAAACCT
>CAYPAM010000165.1:0-4004 GCA_964408715.1 uncultured Lachnobacterium sp. | reverse complement strand
TATTAAATGTACCCTCCTGGCTTCCAAGTCCACCGAAGATGTACAAGAGATTGCCTTCCTTATCGTAGGTAAAAACTCTTCCACGTTTTCTGTCTAATACGGAGTAGATTCCTTTTCCTCTATATACAACATCTGTAAATTCAGAAGGTCCTCCATATGTCGAAGAAGAACTATATGTCAGGTCGCCGCCAAGGTTCTGGTTCTCGCCCTTTTGGATAACGTCCTCACCCTTTGGATTGAGTCGGCGTACGCCCTGCACACCTTCTGAGTCGATATTTGTCGCATATACGAATCCATCCTCGTCTACATCAATTCCCGTAAACTCTGTTGGAATATAAAGCTGCTGTTTTGCACGCTCTTCCTTGCTGGCGAGACGTTTCCAGAACTTCTCCCAGAGGGAAATCTTTACTTCAATTGTTCCGAAATATCCGGTAAACTGACCATCACTGTCAAATACCAGAATACCTTCAAATGCATTCTTTGCGATGACATAAACACGGTCTGCATAGTCAACGGAAACCTTAAGTGGAACAAAGTCAAAATCCTCTTCCAAAATCTTGGACTGTGGGTTGTCTACGATTTTGACAAATTCACCTTCCGGAGTCAGTACTACGATTCGTTTGTTATTGGAATCTGCCACATAGAGCTGATTATTCTCTGATACACAAACACCATAAGGCTGATTGAAGCTATCCTGCTCTCCGTCTGCATTGATGAAGCTGTCAATGATACGAACCACTTCTGTCATAGTCTCATTTAAAACTACGATTCTGTTATTCTTCGTGTCCGCAACGTATACATATCCTTCATTGCCTACACACAAATCCTGTGGTTCAACGAAGTCTGTTGTCCCAACAGACTGTCCTGTTACGCTTCCTGCAGGAATATATGCTGCCGGGGTATACACTACATATTCTCGATAATTGTAGTTGTATGTATCATATGGAAGTTCCTCAGCCAGAAAGACTTCTCCCACAACTGATACCATAAAAATTGCTACAAATAAAGAGGCGATTATTCTTTTTAAAATATTCATTTTCTTCATACGCGCCTCCTCTTATTCTTTCATACCAGATGTTGTCATTGTCTCTAAGACATTGTTCTGACAAATCAGGAAGAATATGATTGGAACTGCTGCGATAACAAATGTTACTGCCGCTGCCGCGCCTGCTCTTGCCGCACCACCTGCTGTAATCTGCTGTAACGCATACTGCAATGGCTTTAATTCCTCATCACGAAGGAATAATCCGCCGGTATTGCCCCACATCTGCTGGAACTGGAAGATTGCCAGTGTCAGCCATGCAGGTTTTACGTTTGGCATTACGATAGACCAGAAAATTCTCCATTCAGAAGCTCCGTCTAATCTGGCAGATTCCATCAGAGAATCCGGTAGCTGCTCCATAAACTGTTTCATCAGATACAGACCCATACCAAATGAAAACGCCGGTAAAATAACTGCAGCATAAGTATTATTTATGTGCAACCAACTGATAATCAAATACTGTGGAATCTGTGTTACTGTCCATGAGAACATCATGGATAATACAACCATCTGGAACAGGATTTTCTTTCCTGGGAAATTATGCTTTGCAAGTGGATATGCTGCTAAGGATGCACACAGAACGTGTCCTACCATACCACCACCTGTGATAATGATTGTATTTAGGATATATCTGGAAAATGGAACCCATGTATTGTTCATCAGCGTGAACAGGTCCGAAAAGTTTTCCAGCGTAGGGTTTTTTACAAAAATCTTTGGCGGATACTGGAAAAGTTCATCCAACGGCTTTAATGCATTGTTAATAATCATAACAAGTGGCAACGCCATGAAGATTCCGCAAATAAACATGATGGTAAACAGAATGCTGTTTCCTGCCATGGAACGGTTAAGCTTTCTTTTTCCGCGTTTTAACTTAAACTTCTTCATTATTCGCCAACCCTCCTTAATAATTTCTGTACCAGCATGTTCGTACCAACCATGAGTGCGAACAATACGGTTGCTATTGCAGAGGCATAACCCATTTCAAATCTTGTTGAACCGTAGTCCAAAAGATGCGTTACAACGGTACTGCCGGCATAGTTGATAGAAGGGTTACCAGCTAACTGAATCGAAATATCCGCAACCGCAAAGGACTGTGTAATCTGCATTACGGCACCGAACATCAACTGTGGTTTCATCGCTGGTAAAGTAACATACCAAAGCTCCTGCCAACGGTTTTTAACACCATCTAACGCAGCCGCTTCGTAGAGGTTCTTATCTACAGTCTGTAAACCTGCGATAAAGGACAGGAAACCGGTTCCTAACGATAACCATAGCTGTACAACAATCAGCAGTGGCAGAATGTATTTTTCGGTCTGCATCCAAAGCTGCGCCTCATCAATGATTCCAATCTTTAAGAGAATACCGTTTAAGTATCCGTATCTGTCACCAGATAAAATCAGGTTCCATACAACGTATGCGTTACCACAGATACTTGGCGCATAGAAAATCAATGTCAGGAAAGAACGAAGCTTTCCAGTAAATTCATTGATAATCCAAGCAAAAAGCAGACACAAAATATAACTGATAGGTCCTGTAATTACCGCAAAAATCAAAGTATTCTTGAGAGATTTTAAGAAAATCTCATCTTCTAAGAACAGCTTGATATAGTTATCCCAACCAACAAAGGTTGGTGCTTCTAACATGTTGAAATATGTAAAACTCAGTCCGATCGAAATTACTACTGGCAAAACTGTAAATAAGAAAAACAGAATAAAATATGGTGCCAGCATAACATAGGAAGAACGGTTCTTTTTAATCTTGTATAATAAATTCTTTTTCATAACTCATCCTTTCCTATTCTTCACTTGCCAAAGGCAAACCTAATTCCGTACGTTTATAGTTGATTTCGGCATTGATGTAAATAATCTGATCCATCAATTCCTCTCGAGGCGAAGCAACGTCGGTTTCATTGGTAACCGTGTAGAATGCGTTGTTAACATTTCGCCATGTGTAATATCCACCTGGTACCTGAGGGATACCCTTAATCCATGAGAACGATTCTGCCAATGCCTCATACTGGTCTACAGGCCAAGCCATATTCGAGAATGCCTCTAGGTTCGCAGTTGGTACACGTGCAGCAGAACCCATAAGACTTTCCATTTCACGTCCATACTGTGTCTGAACATCAGCAGATGTCCACCACTTTAAGAATTCCCAGCATGCATCCGGTTCTTCGGTATCCGCCATGATGATGCTTGCAAGACCGGTACATCCGGTACTATGGTCAACTGTTCCATCTTCCTGAACGGTTCCTGGAACGACTGTGAAGTCCCACAAGCCTTCAATATCCGGTGCAGATACTGCCAATGTATTGTAGAATGTGTAATCCGCAATAATGATTGGACACTCACCGGTACGGAAACGCTCTTCTACGCTAGTTGCCATGTCTAATTTATAATCGGTATAGTATTCACAATACTCTTTAAATGCATTGATGCCATTCTCAGAATCAAGTGCGGATGCCAAACCTCCTTCTGTATAGTAAGAGCCGCCATTCTGATATAGAAGCATCGCAAAAATCTGTTCACTTGGCAGCATACCAAATTCCATCTGATTCTTTGCAAGTACTGCCATCGCAACCTTTACATCATCCCAGGTCTGTGGCACTTCTAATCCAAGCTCTGCAAGGATATCCGTACGATAGAACATAACTGGGAAGGTGGTTGTCTCTGGAAGTCCGTATACTGCTCCATCAAAGCTGAATGGTACAACGGATGCTTCTGAGAAACGCTCTAATACTTCATCCAAATCATCAAACTGTGTCAAATCCAATACCGCGTTACGAATACCATAGTTTACAGGTGTATCGTTACCGGTATTTAATACCGCGCCTGCAAGTCCGCTGGTATTGGCAACCTGAATTGCCACGTCCGGTCCCTCTCCTGCTAACTCTGCACGAAGAAGTGTCGACATATCTACCAACTGTACGTTGACGCTGATTCCTGTCTTGTTCGTGAAAGTT
>CAYPAM010000164.1:0-4014 GCA_964408715.1 uncultured Lachnobacterium sp. | reverse complement strand
CTTAATTCTACTGCACGAAGCAGTCGTTCCTTTGTTTCTTCCTTCACTTTGTCAGCAAAGAACTGTTTCACCTCTTCGCTTTGATTCAAAGAAGTGACCAGCTTTCGTTCCCTGTCCAGACAGGTCACATAAATATCGTTTGCGTTACAGAAATGATTCTGTAATCGCTGTAAAGTTTCGGCGTCAATAAGACTCTTTTTCATTTTTACCTCTTGTAACTCAAAATTAATAAATAAAAATCATTCTTTGGCTGCAGGCAGGTTTCCTGCAAAAGTGAATAATTTTTCTGTAAACGCAATTGCTTTTTCACGAAACCAATCTCATTGGTATACATGATTACAACAGCATTTTTCTGCAAAATCTCTTTGCTTTTTTCAAAGAAATCCTGATAAAACTCATCCATTTCCTGCTTCGTCTTCTTTCCTCGAAGAGGCATATTGGTCACGATTTCATCGAACAGATAATCATGCTTAAAATCCATAAAATCGCGATGGATATAGTTAGCCTGCGCTCCGGCAAGAGCGGTATTCTCGCGCGCATAGAGGATAGCGTCTCCAAAAATGTCTGTTCCGTACATTTCCTTTGCCGCTACGCGCTTGTTTCGCTCAATCAACATGGTTCCCACGCCACAGAAGGGATCCATAATCTGCGCATTTTCCTTCAAATAGGCGGCAGCAAGCTCCATGATAAGTGCCGCAGTTGAAGGATGTATGGAGGTCGCAATCGCATTCTTTCGATACGCAAAACGCTCACTCTTTATCGAAGCCAGCTGTAAGCATGGGAAGAACTCGCCGTCCTTATTGGCAATCAATCGAAGTTCCACCTCGTAATCGCATGTAGAGTTGATAAGCATGCCCTTCGACAAGCTCTCCAGCTCTGTTGCCAGCTTCTTTGTAAAAGTGCTTCTTTCCTCAAGGGTCATCGCACTCTTGCAATCAATTCGAAAATAAAAGCTTCCTGCCTCTGTATGAAGCTCGTGCAGGATAGTCATCATGTTGGATTCCCAGATAGCCTTTGCACAGGCGGTTGCCTCTGCCGGCAAAAATCCCTGGATGTCTAACGGAAAGACCATCTCTCGATAGGTCCGAAGCTTCATCACCTCTGGGAGATTGTCTGTCTCAACCAGCACTCCCAACGGATGCACGGTCGCCGTACCTGCCGTAACAGTTCTTCGAATGGTCTCTCTTTGACTTCTATTGGTAAGTAGGAGAACTGACACCTGCTTGCCCACAATATCTGCGGTGTGTCTTTGGATTCCCTCATACTTAATCACAATCTTGCGAAGCGCTCGAATCTCTTCGTCGATATGCTTCTTATTCTCCGGTGTCACCTCTTGTGCCACCAGCTTCTCCAAGCATTCCCTGATATCCGCAAGCTTGTCCGATACATCAAGTTGTTCTAATGCTTGCAGATACGACGCTCTGACAAAAAGCGTAGTCTCCGCCTCATATGCTGTAAACAAGGCATTCGCCGCATTCTGATATCCCACATCACCAAGAAGAAGCGCGGCATTCTTTCTCGTCTTTGCATCTTCATGTTGCAGGAAACTCAAAAACAGCTTCTGATCGTCAGACACAGCGGTTCTAAGGTTTGTGCTTTGCACAGCATCGCCGCTTTTTGCAGCATCCTTTAATATCTGCCTTAGACTGCTTAGATTCGCTCTTATGTTTTGATTCTTTTGTAGTTCTTTTATAATATTCTCCAAAGGAAATCTCCTTTTCTATAAGGAAGTAATACGCTCTCTCATTTCTACACCGGTTGGTGTTGCAGCAAGTCCGCCTGTGCCTGTTTCTCTGATGTTTTCAGGCATATTTCTACCGACCGCCCGCATTGCATCAAATACTTCATCTGGTGGAATCTTACTAGTCATTCCTGCCAAAACCATATCGCAGGAGGTCATCGCGTTGACTGCACCCACTACATTACGTTTGACGCATGGTACTTCTACCAGACCAGCTACTGGGTCACAGGCTAGTCCAAGTAGATTCTTCATTGCAATCGCAGCCGCATGGGAGATGCCTGTTGCATCTGCGCCATTAAGGTACGCAATTGCGCCTGCTGCCATAGAGGAAGCGGCACCAATCTCCGCCTGACATCCGCCTGCTGCACCGGCTAGGAACGCGCGGTGTGCAATCACACTGCCGATTCCGGCCGCAACAAAAAGCGCCTCTGTCATCTGGTCATCTGTATATCCCTTTTCCTCCTGAATACTGATAAATACCGCAGGAATAACCCCACAGGAACCAGCCGTTGGAGCTGCTACGATTCGTTTCATGCAGGCATTGGACTCGCCCATCTTGATTGCTCTTTCAATAACTCGTCCAATGAAGTCCCCGCAGATAAGCTTCCCTGCAAGTCTGGCATCATGGATTTTCTTGCCATCGGTACCTACGAGTCCGCTTCGTGACATTAGATCATCCTGATACGCCTCGTCTGCTTCCTTCATGACCAAATACATCTTCTTCATTCTCTCGAATGATGCTTCTTCGGATATATCTAATTCCACACAATCCTCTTTCATAACGATTTTCCAGAAAGGAGATTTAAGCTCTTTTTCTGCAATAATAATCTCTTCTAAAGATTTATACATAGTTGTCCCCCTAGTCTTCTCTCAAGCTCAGGTATGTTGCCTTTACAATACCCTTGAAGCCTTCCAGCGCAGGAATAATATCAAGTGGGATTTCCCTGTCACACTCGATAACCATAACTGCCTCTGCACCTCTCGCTGAGCGATAGAGCTGCATAGTTCCAATATTGATATTCTCCTCTGCCAAAAAAGTGGTTACCTGCTGAACCTGACCAGGAATGTCCTGGTTGCGGATAATTAATGTTGGATAATCTCCACTAAAGCTTACGGACAGGCCATCGATTTCTCGGATTTCAATACGACCTCCTCCGATGGAACATGCTACTACCTCCTGCTTTTTGCCTCCAACACCTGTAAGACTCAGTTTTACACTGTTTGGATGAGCATCCCCTAAATCAATCGGGCGAAACTCAAAGACCAGACCTCTTTGGTCTGCGACATCAAAGCTGTATGGAATACGCGAATCGTCCACTGGCATTCCCATTAACCCGGCTAATAGTGCTTTATCTGTTCCATGTCCCTTTCCTGTCAATTGGAAGGAACCATGAAAATAGATGATTGCTTCCTGTACTTCTTCTCCCAACAATTTTCTTGCAATATTTCCAATTCTTACCGCTCCTGCAGTATGTGAACTGGACGGACCAACCATAACCGGCCCGATAATATCAAATAGATTCATCCCCCAATAACCTCCCGCAACTACTCAAATTACGTCAGTCTAATCATACCACAGGAAGCGAATGTTGGCACTATCTTTTTTGGAAAAAAGCCTAGGAAATTGGGACTATTCCATGCACGATTCACACGAAAAAAGACATAATGATATATGTGCTTTCACATATCATTATGCCCTTATTTTCGCTTAAAATCCTTATAAAATAACCTTTACCCAGCCTTCTGGTCCTTCAATAGTACCCATCTGGATGCCTGTTAAAGTTTCATAGAGCTTCTTGGTAGTTGGTCCCATTTCGTCCATTCCGCTTGGGAAACAGATCTCCTTGCCATGGTCATTGATTTTTCCTACCGGCGAGATAACTGCTGCGGTTCCACAAAGCCCACATTCCGCGAAGTCTTTTACTTCTTCTAATAAGACTTCTCTGTGTTCTACTTCCATTCCAAGGTATTTTTCGGCAACTACCATAAGAGAACGTCTTGTGATAGAAGGTAAAATACTATCTGATTTTGGAGTAACTAGCTTGCCATCTTTTGTGATGAAGATAAAGTTTGCTCCACCTGTTTCTTCTACCTTAGTTCTTGTAGCAGGGTCTAAGTACATATTTTCATCAAAGCCCTGGTCATGAGCATCTACGATTGGGAATAAACTCATAGCATAGTTTAAACCTGCCTTGATATGACCTGTTCCACATGGAGCAGCTCTGTCATAATCAGACACACGAATTGTAAGTGGCTTAGCACCACCTTTGAAG
>CAYPAM010000163.1:0-4037 GCA_964408715.1 uncultured Lachnobacterium sp. | reverse complement strand
GGACAGCGTGACCCGCTCGTAGAGTACAAGATGGCTGGTTTCGATATGTTTGATGAGATGACCAATGCAATTCAGGAAGACACCGTTAAGCTTCTTTTCCACGTAAGAGTAGAACAGAAGGTAGAACGTGAACAGGTTGCAAAAGTAACAGGAACCAACAAGGATGACACTGCAAAGGCAGCACCAAAGAAGCGTGCGGATGCGAAGGTTTATCCAAATGATCCATGTCCATGCGGCAGCGGTAAGAAATATAAACAGTGCTGTGGAAGAAAATAATTGTTCCATAATTGTTCCATAAGAAAGAATGAAAAGGAGAACGAGTAAATCAACTCGTTCTCCGTTTTATTTTGTTGAAAGAACGATAAAAAAGGAGTACAATAACGTATTATGGAGTAGGAAAAATAATACAAGGGATGAGAGGGTTATGGTAAAACGAAAGCATAGTAAAAGACGTTTCTTTGTAGTGCTCGTTGCATTAATCGTTTCGTTGGTGGCAATTTATGTGTCGCGTCTGAATATCGAAAAGGAAATGCGCGACCAGTTAAATGGCAACCTGAGAGACGTAGCAAACCAGAATGAAGTTACCATAGAGCGTCTGCTAGATGACAAACAGAACATACTGTACAAAATCGCGGATGAAATCAATGTGAGGTTTACGTCGATTGAGACGAGAGATGAAATCTGGGAAGTGATATCATGGCTGAAAAATTATAGCAATATCTATGATTTTAAGCGAATGGGTCTGATTTTGCCGGATGGAAGTGCATATACGACGGATGGATATACCGCGGTACTGCTGGATGAACCATATCAGTATGGCATGCAGGGGCTTGCAAATATCTCTGGTGTTATGGAGGATGCTATTGGAGCGGCTGAGGATATCAATGTATTTAGCATGCCAATCTTCGGGGAGGATGGCACGACGGTCAAGGGAGTTCTTTTTGCAACCTATCGCTCAGAGAACTTCAAACAACTGCTGGAGGTTGATTCCTTTGGTGGAGAGGGCTACGGCTATATTGTGAGACTGAACGGAAATGTAATTGCAGATTCGGCGAAGTCTCCAATGTATGGAACGACAAATGTGTTTTCGCGTATGCTGGCATACACCGAGGATAACAAAGAGGTTGTAACCAGACTGCTTACAGCCATGGAAAACGGCGAGAGCGGATATGAAACATTTTATACGATTAGTGAACGTAGTCTGTATTATATGCCACTTAAGGTAGATTCTATCAATCAGACATGGTATCTTTTTACCATCGTACCAGCAGAAGTGTTGGACGAAAAAGCAGAGTCTGTTATTTTTTATCAGGATATGCTTGTGCTTATTATCGCGCTGGTGATTGCGGGACTTGTGTTGTTCTTTGTAGCTACATATAGGAAGGATGAAAACACCCTGCGTAATATTGCATATACGGATCCGCTTACCAATGGTATGAATACGAGTGCTTTTTATGAGCTTCTTACCAGGCGCAATGTGCAGTGGGGATATATGGTTGCGGTGGATATCAATGACTTTAAATTGGTCAACAGTGTCTGCGGCATTGATAAGGGCAATGAAACCATTAAGCATATCTGGAAGGTGCTTGAGAGCAACTTAGTTCCTAGCGAATTAGCGGCGCACATTGGCGGGGATCATTTTGTCATGTATCTTCAGGAAATGCACAAGGATAAGATTCTAGAGCGAATTGAGAAGATTACCCAGGAGATTCATGCACTTGCAGCAGAGCTTCAGATTATCAATATCAATCCTTATTTCGGTATTTACGAAATCAAAGATAGTAAGAATCAGGAAGAAAACTACAACTGCGCAAATCAGGCAAAACGACTGGTAAAAGGAAATAAATCCAAGAACTGGGCATTTTATGAAGAAATCGACTTTGAGCGTATTATCGAGGATAGAAACCTTGTGGATTCCTTCGAGGATGCGATTGCAAATAATGAGTTTGAAGTCTGGTATCAGCCGAAGTTTCGTGCGGGGGATTTGAAAATGGTAGGCGCGGAGGCGCTTGTAAGATGGAGAAAGAGTGATGGAACGCTGATTCCACCGTATCGGTTTATTCCTCTTTTCGAAGGAAACGGTATGATTACTACGCTGGATGAGTATATCTTCAAGAAGGTATGTGCACAGCAGAAGGAATGGAGAGAGAATGGCTACGACATCATTCCGGTGTCTGTCAATATCTCCAGAGCGAGTCTGTACTTTGGCAATATCGTTGATAAATACAAGGATATCGTGTGTTCCTACGACATTGCTCCGGCAATGCTTCCTGTGGAAATCACAGAGAGTGCGACAGGAAACAATCAGGAGATTAAGGGGCTTGTAGAGAGCTTCCGCGAGGCGGGCTTCCCTATCTGCTTAGATGATTTTGGAAATGGATATTCAACCATTGCGATGCTGAACCTGATTCGTTTTGATGTCATAAAGCTGGATAAGAGTCTGGTAGACTTAATCGGTGATGGCGAGGGCGAAAAGCTGATTGTCTATACGATTCGTATGGCAAAAAGCATGGGTATGAGCATTACCGCAGAGGGTGTTGAGGCTAAAAATCAGATTGACACCTTGGAGAAGCTGGGCTGTGATGAAATCCAGGGCTTCTATATGTCGAAACCATTGCCGTTAGATGAGTTTACAAAGCTGATGGACAAGTGGAAAGGAAAAAGCATATAACGTATTTTAGAAAGAAGATTGTTGCAACATGCAGCAATCTTCTTTTTGCATTTGTGGAAGAAAATTCTAACACAAAAAGAACATTTGTTCTATACATTTAAAAAGGAATGTGATATACTATGAAAAAGCATACGATTGCATCGTTGAAGTGAATTTGTGTATGACATCAGAAACGGAATGAGGAGATACCGTGGCAAATCAGAAAATAAATCAACCATTTAAGTTAAAATCAGAATTTGCACCAACTGGCGACCAACCACAGGCAATCGAGGCATTGGTACAGGGGTTCAAAGAGGGGAATCAGTTTCAGACACTTCTTGGCGTTACCGGTTCGGGTAAGACCTTTACTATGGCCAATATCATTGCGGCACTGAATAAGCCGACACTGATTATCTCGCATAATAAGACATTGGCAGCCCAGTTGTATGGCGAGATGAAGGAATTCTTCCCGGAAAATTCGGTAGAATATTTTGTATCCTACTACGACTATTATCAGCCGGAAGCTTATGTGCCATCTTCGGATACGTACATTGCGAAGGATTCTTCGATTAATGATGAGATAGATAAGCTGCGTCTGTCTGCGACTGCGGCGATGGCAGAGCGCAAGGACGTAATTATTGTGGCATCTGTGTCGTGTATCTATGGGATTGGTAGTCCGGATGACTATATGAATATGATGGTGTCACTACGTCCGGGCATGGAGATTGACCGCGATGAGGTTATCCGCCAGCTCATAGACATGCAGTACACGCGCAATGAGATGGATTTTAAGCGTGGTACCTTCCGTGTACATGGGGACGTTGTGGAGATTTTTCCTGCAAATAATACGGATAAGGCGATTCGCGTGGAGTTTTTCGGGGATGAGATTGACCGTATTACAGAGATTGACGTGTTGACAGGAGAGATTTGCGCACAACTGAATCACTGTGGTATTTTCCCAGCCTCCCACTATGTTGTGCCTATGGAGAAGATTCATGCTGCCTGTGATGTGATTGAAGCGGAGATGCAGGAGCGTGTGAGGTTCTTCAAGGGCGAGGACAAGCTGATTGAAGCGCAGCGTATTGCAGAGCGTACGAATTTTGATATCGAGATGTTAAAAGAAACAGGCTTCTGTAGTGGCATTGAGAATTATTCCCGCCATTTGGCAGGTCGTGCAGAGGGCGAGATGCCGGACACGTTGATTGACTATTTTCCAGATGATTTTCTGATTATTGTAGATGAGTCCCATATCTCTATTCCTCAAATTAGGGGAATGTATGCAGGTGACCGTTCCCGTAAGACGACGCTTGTGGATTATGGCTTCCGTCTGCCATCGGCACTGGATAACAGACCGCTGAATTTTGAAGAGTTTGAAAGTAAGATTGAC
>CAYPAM010000162.1:0-4076 GCA_964408715.1 uncultured Lachnobacterium sp. | reverse complement strand
TGATATCGTCTGCTAACCGGAATTTCTCTTCCTGCACCAAGGCAGACGATATCTTTTTTAACTTCTTTTATTTTATCAAAATTAACAATAAACCCTTGATGTGTATAATAGAATTTCTGTTTATCCAATCGCTCATATACGTTTTTCAAAGACTCATAACACACCATTGCCTTTTGCATCATTCTCTTCACGTCTCGATACTTGGCAGGCTTCTTAATATACCCAATTGCATCAACCGAAAAAGCTTCTAAAGCATACTGGTCTTTTGAAGTCACAAAACAAATCACACCCTCATAACCGTTTTGCCGAAGCAACATTGCCAATTCGATTCCTGACATACCTTCCATCTCTACATCCAGAAATAATAGGTCATACTGTTTCTGATTCTCCAACACATCTTTTACAAGATATGTTGCAGCCTCATAGCACCCTATCTCTATATCTGATTCTGATTCATTGGCATACACACTGACCATTTTTTCAACTTCTTCTCGAAAAAATTGCTCATCCTCACAGATTGCGACTAAGATTTTCTCCATTAATGCACCTCCCTTTTTTTACCATTATAGAAATTACCTCTTCAAATTCAAGAGACATGTGCTATTTGGTATGAATTTCGTGCTATATAGCAAAAATGGACCGTCCATTTGGGGCAGTCCATTTCTAATAATCACTAGTTAAATCCTACAACCTTCTGTGCAATCTTGTATAAGAAAATCGAAATCTTACGTCCCACTTTACCCGGAAGGTTCATGGCAATTCCGAAGATACCATGTCTTAGCTTCTTATATAGTCTTTCATCCTTTTCCTTTATGTAAGCCCACAAATCAGCCTTCGCCTTAAGGTGCTCTTCCGTACCGGAAATCAGGCACATAATAGACGAAATCGTTGTAATGATTTCCAAATAATTGAACATGTACTGGCGGCATTTCTCATTAGAAACCTGCCAGAGGTCATGCTTCTCTACCATAAGCTTGTTCACGCGCATCTGCTGATCCATACGACGAATCATAACGCTTTCGTTTACGGACTGGTCAGCACGACCGATGAAGTAACGGTAAAAATCAACATCCATATAGTACATCTTCTTGACTGCCGGAAGTGGGTTATATACATAGATATTATCCACATAGAAGGTGTGCTTTGGAAGTTCCAATCCGCACTCACGCAATAACTGCGTTCTGTATATAACAGAGTGCATCAGTATATAATGTCCTTTGTAGAAATGTGGTACATCACTCCACGTAAATACTCTATCCTTTGGTACTCCTGTCTGGCGCATTACCTGTTTGTGCTTTGCTCCGTCTTTTTCATATACGTAATTTGCAAGAAGCATATCAAGCTGTGCTTCTTTATCCTTTACGAATTCACGCAGCTTATCCAAAATCTTTGCATAAGCATCTGCATCTACCCAGTCATCACTATCTACGACCTTGAAGTAAAGACCTGTTGCATTGCGGATACCTGCATTTACTGCTTCTCCATGTCCGCCATTCTCCTGATGAATTGCGCGACAGATTGTTGGATACTTTGCAGCATACGCATCTGCGATTTCTGCTGTTCTATCCTTTGAGCCATCATTTACAATAAGAATTTCGACATCCTCTCCGCCTACAAGAAGCGACTCAATACAATGTTCCATGTAGCTTTCAGAATTATAGGATGGAATTGCGATAGATAATAGTTTCATCATTTATCCCCTTTTAGTTTCGTTTTTCTATCTTATTATACACTTTTTTCCATATTAGTCGAATATTTTTTCCAAAAACCGCGTCTAGTACTTTAGTTCTACAAATTTGTTCATAATTTATTTACAAATTTATAACATCTTACACATACCAATTTCACAATTGACTTATATACTCAGTATTGTAGAACAAAGAATAAAACTTTTTCTTTTTCATAATCCTCGCTTGTAAGTGAAGCGGGGTCCTCCCAAAAACAACGAGAATTTCCTTCTCATAATATATCTTTTTCATAAACAAACCGGTGCACGCCACATGCACCGGTTTCCTCTTTCTATTGGCATTATTCAATTGCGTCTTTTCCCAACACCAGATTTAGATACTTGGCATATTTCGAAAAAGCCGACGGAATCGCATACGCAAGCTTTGTCTCTTCTACGTCAACAAACACCCAGTCTTCCTTCCTAGGCTCTAGTCCGAATCCCTCGTCCCTCTGTCCGACGCTTATCCCTAACTCACGGCTCGAAAGAAATACCGCATATCCCTTCATATGCCACTCCACATGCGAAAAGATATGCTTTGCATCACATAGTGGCTGAATTCGTACCACCTCATATCCCTGCCTCTTCATATGTTGAATGATTTCTTCCTCCGAGGCATATCCTTCCATATTTGGAAGCTCATATAATCCTGCCAGCAAGCCCGCTTTCGGTCTCTTGTGAAGTGCAAGCTGTTCGCCGTCTTTGACAATCAGAACGGTTTTCTCCTCGATACGACGCGCTTTTGCTTTCGACTTGACCGGTATCTCTTCAATACGATTCTGTAATCTTGCCTCGCACAGTTTCTGCCACGGACACTTGTTACAATGCGGCGCACCATTTGGCACGCAAACTGTTGCTCCTAATTCCATGAGCGCCTGATTAAAAACAGAAGGAATTACCATCGACTCCTCATTCTGCTTGCTGTTCATGAGACTAAAAAGACTATCTTGCATATGATTTCGAACGCTTTGCTTCATGATATCGCTATCGTCTGCGGTCACGCGGGAAATAACGCGAAGGACATTGCCATCTACCGCCGGCACCGCCTTACCATAAGCAATTGATGCAATAGCACCTGCGGTGTAATGTCCAATGCCTTTTAATTTCAGCAATTCGTCATAGTCCGATGGAATAACTCCATCATAGTCGTCCATAATCTGGTTTGCGGCGACCTTTAGATTCCTGGCACGATTATAATACCCTAGTCCTTCCCACAGTTTTAACAGCTTATCCTCCGGGCACTCTGCTAAAGCCTTTACATCTGGAAGCTCACGTATAAATCGGTCAAAATAGGGTTTTACAGCTTCGACACGTGTCTGTTGCAGCATAATCTCTGATATCCACACATAATAAGCAATTGGTTGCTCCCGCCAGGGCAGCACACGCGCATTATCCTTAAACCAGTCTTGCAGCGGTGCTACAAGCCGTGATAAATCAAAATTATCTAACATCTTCTTCTCCATTTTCTTTTCAACATTCCTTTTGGAATATTCCAATTATACCACACAACCTTCTGCTCTTCTATCTTCCTCTCTATTTTCACGCATACAAATTCTCCCATTTGTACATACTAGCACTACAAACTTATATAAGGAGGCAATATGCTATGACACAAAAAGAAACCGCTGCGCTCAAGGACCTACAAACACAGGAAAAATCCTGCATTGAAAAGTACACCCGCTATTCCAAGGAGGCCAATGACACCGTGCTTCGCGACCTCTTTCTGGACTTAGCCAAGGACGAACAAAAACACTACGAATCACTCACCGATGCTTTGGAAGGACGTGTGTCTCTTAACATCGACTGTAATGACAGCAAGGGACGCAATTATCAGCCAAAGGCAACCTATACCTCTGGTGACAACTCTGCCGCCATGCAGGAGGACTGCTTCCTTGCAACCGACTGTATCGGCACAGAGAAGCTGGTATCTGGCGAATATAATAGTGATGTCTTCATTTTTGGGGATACCAATATCCGAAAGCTGCTTGCAGACATTCAGATTGAAGAACAGAACCACGCAGAAATGCTGTGGAAATATAAGACTGTGAATAAAATGTCATAAAATTCGATACTTCCTTCTGCGAAAAACCGCAAACACGAATTATAATTGCACTTGTGTACAAAATCAAAAACATAGGACTTTTGTCCTAAAAAACAGACATAAATTGTTGACAAATTTTGGTTAGCTAGTAAAATTAGACTTAGGACATTTTGTTGTATACCAGTATACAATATGAATTAACTTTATCTAAGAAAAGGAGAAAAGAAACTATGGAATTGAATTTAAGACCAGCTAGCGAATGTGCATTTGATGCAGTATCCCTCGGTGAAGTAATGCTTCGTCTTGATC
>CAYPAM010000161.1:0-4136 GCA_964408715.1 uncultured Lachnobacterium sp. | reverse complement strand
CCACAATGGTGACTCCCATGCTCTTTAACATTTCCTTCATAACAGGAACCTGCTGGCGAAGTTCATCCGCCATCGGCTTACGTGTGCCCTTATATCCGTCAAACATCTGATGACGGAAGGTTGGAGCCTTCACATCAAAAGCCACCGCAAGGTAGTCTGGCTGTTCCTCTTCCAGAATCTTAAACATAATGTTTAAAAAGCCATACACCGCATTGGTGTGTAACCCCTGTGAATTCGTCAGGTCCGGCAGACCAAAAAACGCTCTATTCAATATACTGTGTCCATCGATAAGAACTAGCTTTTCGCTCATGAAAAAACCTCATTTTCTACTAATTTTTCATCAAATTCTATTACTGTCACAGCCAAAACTAGATGGCTCTGGTGTACTCCTTCAACCACATTGCTTCTTCCTCTGTCAGAAGAGGAGCAACCTTGTCATATACACACTTATGATATTCATTCAAATATCTCTTTTCGGTTTCACTTAACTGGCTTGCATCGACTGCATCCAAATCCATTGGTACCCATGTGATTGGTTCAAAATACATAAACTGCCCATATTCGTTCTTCTCGCCCTTATGGCAAATCAATTCGTTTTCGAGACGGATACCGTATTTGCCTTCGATATAGATACCCGGCTCATCGGTCGTAATCATGCCCTTCTCCAATGGATATACATACGCCTTACGACCCCAATGGAAGCCGTTTGGTCCTTCATGCACGTTTAATACATGACCAACGCCATGCCCTGTGCCATGCTTGTAATCAAGGCTTGCTTCCCAAAGTGGCTGGCGCGCAATGACATCCAGATTCACACCGCTGCATCCATAGAGAAACTTCACATTGGCAAGGTTCATATTGGAACGAAGTACGCGTGTGAAGTTGGTCTTCATCTCCTCCGACACCGGGCCAAGCGCAAAGGTTCTTGTAATATCGGTTGTTCCTTCAAGATACTGTCCGCCAGAGTCTACAAGCAAAAGACCTTCCGCCTTCAATTCCACATCTGTTTCTTTCGTTGCAGCGTAGTGTACGATTGCACCATGCGCTGCATATCCGCAGATGGTATCGAAGCTTAAGTCAAAGCAGCCCTCCTGCTGTCTTCTTAAGCCTTCCAGATAATCCGAAGCAGAAATCTCTGTCATAGGTATTTTACCCACATTCGTCTTCAGCCAATACATGAATTTGCACATTGCAACCGCATCTTTTAAATGCGCGCGTCTGGTATTCTCCAGCTCTACTTCATTCTTCTTGGCCTTCATGAACATGGTTGGGTCTAATTCATCAATGACCTTAACTGTCTCTGGCAAACTATTGCAGATACGATAGTTGACTACCGACTGATTCATCAGTACGGTTGCATCGGCGCTGATAGTTTTCACGTATTCATAGTAGCTGTTGTATGGTTTTACTGTAATATGGTTTTCTGCCAAGTATGCAGCCAGTGTTTCCGTCACCACCTCTTCCTGCACGAACCAAAGGACTTCCTCCTTGGTCAGTGCCAGATAGGATAATACTACCGGTACATAACTGATATCATTGCCGCGAACATTCAAAAGCCATGCAATATCATACAAAGAGGTAAGAAGATGTACATCTGCCCCCTTTTCTTCCATTACTTTTCTTACATCTGCGATTTTTTCTAAAGTAGACTTTCCAGTATGCTCGATTCCAAGAATGCGAACCGGCTCCTTAGAAAGCGCTGGTCTGTCTGTCCAGATGATATCAATTAAATCTTCGTCTACTGCAAGCTTACCATTCTTCTTTGCAACGATATCTGCAAGCTTTTTGCCCCATGTGTTGTTTACCACACGTCCGTCAAAGCCAAGAATCTGCCCCTCCTGCAAGGTCTGTTCTACATATTCTTCTACTGTTGGAACGCCCTCTTCCCCCATCTTATAGAGAGTTACGGTGGTTCCTTCTAACTGCTCTGCCGCCTGAATAAAGTATCTTCCATCCGTCCAAAGCCCTGCCTCTGTCATCGTAATTACCGCAGTTCCGGCAGAACCGGTAAAGCCAGTGATGTGTTTTCTTGCTTTAAAATAATCGCCCACATATTCCGATTCATGAAAATCCGCTGTTGGCACAATATATATGGCAATGTTACGTTTTGCCATTTCCTGTCTTAATTTTGTAAGTCTTTCTG
This sequence comes from uncultured Lachnobacterium sp., assembly GCA_964408715.1. Taxonomy (GTDB): domain Bacteria; phylum Bacillota; class Clostridia; order Lachnospirales; family Lachnospiraceae; genus Roseburia. Next base: position 1,993 of record CAYPAM010000161.1, on the reverse strand, counting down.
GTATCATAGTCTTATCCCTCAACTTCTATCTCTTATGCGTTTATTCCCATCTTTTCGTTCGATTCTTCTATGAAAAAAGAAATAAATAGCCACTTTTCATTATGGCATAAAACACTCTCTTTTTCAATAAAAAGAACCGCCACAAAATGTTTTTTCAAACATCTGTGGCAGCCCTGTAAAAGCGATATTCTATTTTCTATTCTGTAAAAGTAATCTTAACCTCTCCAATTCCGCACTCCACATCCACCTGGCAGGTTGCATCTGGATTCTTTACACTGTGGGAAGTACCTAAGCCGCCATAAGATGTACCCCCAATGACAATAGCTCCAATACCACAATCCAGATTATAACTATAATCTTCTTCTTTTCCAGCCAAATTGATGGTCAACTGACCTACACCCGTTTCTGCGTCCAGGTCTTTTACCTTAAGATTTTGGATGGTGGCATGACCAACACCTACAGCCACATCCACCTTATCTGCTATAAGGTCCTGAATTTTTGCCTCGCTGGCACCAATTTCCAAATCCACCTTTTCAAATTCCATACCTTCTGGAATCGTGATTTTCAACACCCCATCCGAATTGTCACCAACTCCTATGGCACCTTCCAGACAAAGCGTTCCATTCTTGATGCTCTGTTCAAAACCTATCACATATTCATAATCTACATGAATCTGGTCCACATCACCATAATGGATATCCAACAATCCTGCTCCAAATTCAATATCCAGTTTTGTAATTTCTTCTGAAACATCTAACTGGCCACTTTCACCTTCACCATTACCAGTGGTAACTCCTATGCCAAAGAAATCCATGTGGATACCATTTACATCACCAAAATCAACGCGAAGTTTACCATCCTTAACCATATTCGAAAATGTTCCCCAGGTCATCCCCAAAGAACAAGCAATTACAATACATACTACGCCAATTGTTGCCATAATTCCTGACAAAATCAGCATCACTCTGGTAAATATTTTCATATCTCTTTCCCTCCTACTTACGCTTCATAAGGCCTTTTATGCCGTTTACAATTGCTTTCACCCAGTATGGAATCCATTTTGCAACTAACCAAACTAAAAGTAATGCAAATAACAATCCCAGCGCTACTAAAAGCAAACTAACACCTATTGCAACCAATGCCTCTGCCGGACCCACAACTGCCGCCTGGTAAATCATTGCAATACAGCAGGCAATTCCACCGACAATTAATCCAATTGACGCCCCAAAAAGTCCAAAGACTAGACCTATCAAACCTCCGATAAGCCCCATCAATCCACCAAAAAGACCTGCAATAATTCCAATCCAAAGCGGGGAGGTAAGGACTGCAATAATTGCAATAAGTACCCAGGAAGTTTTCTTTACTGAAGTTCCGTTCTTCGGTGCACTATAATCTTTTGGCTCATTGTAATCGCCGGAGCCTCCATAATTACTTGAAGTTTCAAAGCCGTTTGTACCAAGATTCTCCTTAATGGTCTGTGCTACTCTCTCAGGAGATCCTAGTTCGCGAATCACCTTCTGTTCATTGGCTACGCCTGCTTCATCAAAATAATCATAATAATATTCAATGGCATCTAATCGATCCCCTTCTGGAATATCCATAAGTAGACGTTCCAGTTGGTTTAAAAATTCATCTCTGTTCATAAACTTTCCTTTCTATCTCAACATTTCCGATTTATCTTTTAATAAAACAGGTTACTAACCCTCGCCGAATAGTTCTTCCATTCAATCCGATATAGATTTAGTTGTGCTTCTCCTTTTTCCGTTAATTTATAGTACCTGCGATTTCGCCCGGCATATTCCATATCATATACTTCCAAACATTCATCCTTCTGAAGCCGCCTTAAAACTGGATATAATGTTGACTCCGATACATCTAGCACCTGCCTTACATCCTGGGTAATCTTATATCCATATGTTCCTTGCTCGTCTTTCGATACAACCGCCAGAACAATTGCATCCAAAAGCGCTGCACCTGTATTAAATACCATTCT
>CAYPAM010000160.1:0-4138 GCA_964408715.1 uncultured Lachnobacterium sp. | reverse complement strand
GCGCAATACCGCTCGGGCGCGGAGAATCTCGCATGCGAGATTATTTGTTCTTTTTTAGAAATAGTACTTTTTTACCAAAAAGGCTTGATTTTACTGCGTTTATGGAGTAATATAATAGAAAAGTGGAGGAAAGTGGAGCGAAAAGCCATAAAAGTGGTGGGAAGTGGTGGATAAGTTGATAACATTGTGGATAACTTTTCGACTGCCAAATCGCTAAGATGATAATTTACGAGAAAGGAGGATGCGGCCATGTTCATGGGAGAATACAACCATACAATTGATGCAAAGGGCAGACTGATTGTTCCGTCCAAATTCCGTGAACAGCTTGGTAACGAATTTGTAATTACCAAGGGCTTAGATGGATGTCTTTTTGTATATTCCAATGAAGAATGGGCAAACATCGAACAATCCTTCCGTGACAAACCACTTACCTCTAAGGACGCAAGAAAGTTCATGCGTTTCTTCTTTGCAGGAGCATGCTCCTGTGAAGTGGACAAGCAGGGACGTATCTTGATTCCAAACAACTTAAGAGAATATGCCGGCATTGATAAAGATGTCGTGTCAGTAGGCGTTCTTAGCCGTGTGGAAATCTGGAGCAAAGAAAAATGGCAGGATAGCGGCGATTATGAAGATATGGATGAAATCGCTGAACATATGGCAGAGCTTGGATTTGGAATTTAATGAGTGAAAGGATAGAAAATAATGGAGTTTAATCACTATTCCGTATTATTGGGTGAAACAATTGAATACTTGAATGTTCGTCCTGGCGGAATTTATGTAGATGGAACTCTTGGCGGAGGCGGACATGCTTATGAGGTATGTAAGCGTCTGAGTGGACAGGGCAGATTCATTGGAATCGACCAGGATGCAGATGCGATTCGCGCAGCAAGCGAACGTTTGGCTGAATTTGGAGACCTTGTCACTATCGTAAGAAGCAATTATTCCAATATGAGACAGGTTCTAAAGGAACAGGGTATTGACAAGGTAGATGGTATCGTCCTTGACCTTGGGGTATCGTCCTTTCAGTTAGATACACCAGAAAGAGGATTTACATACCGTAGTGCAGATGCACCGCTGGATATGCGCATGGATGACAGACAAGCCCTCACTGCAAAGGATATTGTAAATGAATACAGTGAGATGGAACTGTTTCGCATTATCAGAGATTACGGAGAAGATAAATTTGCAAAGAACATTGCAAAACACATTGTAAACGCAAGACAAAAGGAACCGATTCTAACAACGGGACAGCTCAACGAGATTATCGATGCAGCGATTCCTATGAAAATGAAAGTAACAGGCGGACATCCTTCCAAGCGCACTTATCAGGCGATTAGAATTGAATTGAATCACGAATTAGATGTATTAAGAGATACGCTTGACGATATGATTGACCTCTTGAATGAAGATGGAAGAATTTGTATCATCACCTTCCATTCTTTAGAGGACAGAATCGTAAAGACAATATTCAAGAAGAATGAGAATCCTTGTACATGTCCGAGTCATTTTCCGGTATGTGTATGTGGAAAGAAGTCACAGGGGCATGTGGCATCAAGGAAGCCAATTCTTCCATCAGAAGAGGAGTTAGAGGTAAACAGCCGATCAAAAAGCGCGAAGCTTCGCGTTTTCGAGAAACAGACAGAGCAATAATGTAGTATTTGGGAGTAACAAAAATGAGTAGAATGTATTATGTGAACGGAAGTACGGTGAGAGAGCTAGAGGCGCAGCCAGTCAGACGCCCGCAGAGACCTGACCGGCGTAAAATAGAAGAAGAACAGCGCAAGAAACACAGAAGAAATGCAGCTAGAAGAAACAGAGAACGCGCGTTATGCATGAATAAGGGATATGTCATGTTCCTTTCTGCATGTGTAGTTGTTGTTGCATTTGCAGCAGTATCTTTGATACAGATGCAGTCACAGGTAAGCCAGAGAATGAAGAATATCGCTTCTTTGGAAAGCCAAATTACGGATTTAAAGGCAGATAATGACGCTCGTTATAAAGAGATTGTAACATCGGTTGATTTAGAGTATATTAAAGATGTAGCAATGAATCAACTGGGAATGAACTATGCAACAGAAGAGCAGGTAATTTATTTTTCTGTAGAAAACAACAACTTCATGGACCAGTATAGTGATATTCCAGAGTAGTTTAGGGGTAACAACGTGGCAAAAGAAGCTAATAAACCAAGAAAACGTGTGCCTAAGTTTTCCAAAGGGATGCGCAAGAAGCTGATGGTGCTTTTTACCGTCGTGACGCTGTGTTTATGCGCACTGATTGGCAGACTAATGTACATCAACTATACAAGCGGAGAAAAATACGAGAAAAAAGTACTATCTATGCAGTCATACGATAGCTCGACGATTCCATATCAAAGAGGCGACATAGTCGACCGCACAGGAACCGTTCTGGCTACCAGTGTGGCTGTTTATAATGTTATTTTGGACTGTTATGTATTGACAAGCAAAGAGGAATACCTAGAGCCAACCATTGAGGCGTTGCTTACATGCTTTCCGGAATTGGATGAGGATACCTTGCGTGGCTATGCAAGAGATAGAAAAGACAGTCGTTATATTATCCTTCAAAAGAAACTGTCCTACGATAGGATTCAAGAGTTTGTGAATCTGCAGGAAGAGGTAGATGAGAAGGGCAACAAGGTTAATCCATATATTAGAGGTGTGTGGTTTGAAAAGGAATACCAGAGAAGCTATCCTTTTGGTTCGCTGGCAAGTTCGGTGATTGGATTTGTATCTTCTGGTAATGTCGGAACGATTGGATTGGAGAATTATTATAATAGTACCTTAAATGGTATTAATGGTCGAGAATATGGTTATTTAAATTCTGATAGTGATTTTGAAAAGACCATAATATCGCCACAGGATGGAAACACACTGGTTACTACAATTGATGCCAATATTCAGTCAATTGTAGAGGCAAAAATCAAAGAATTCAACGAGACCTATGCGAATAATTACCGCGAGGGTGATGGAAGTGCCAATACAGCAGTTATCATTATGAATCCAAATACCGGTGCAATTCTTGCTATGGCAGAGTATCCAACCTTTGACCTGAACAATCCACGAGATTTGACAGGTGTTATGACGGACGAAGAAAAGGCAGCGGCTACCAATGAAGAGATTCTGACAGCACTCAATAGTATTTGGAGAAACTATTGTATCTCAGAAACCTATGAGCCTGGTTCGGTACAGAAGGTGTTCACAATTGCTGGGGGCTTAGAAACCGGAAGCTTAAATCCGGATATGACATTTACGTGTGATGGACATGAGACAATTGCGGGTACGACTATTAGCTGTGTCAATTCAAGAGGACACGGCATAGAAACCATTGGAAAGACCTTGATGGATTCTTGTAATGATGCAATCATGCAGATGTCGTCGCTGATTGGAATTCATAATTTTTCAAGATATCAAAGTATATTTAGCTTCGGACAAAAGACGGGAATTGACCTTCCAGGTGAAGCAAGTGCGGCAGGACTTGTATATACAGAAGAGAACATGACGACAATTGATATGGCAACCAATGCATTTGGTCAGAACTATAATACAACCATGCTTCAGACCATCAGTGCATTTTCCTCTGTTATCAATGGAGGAACCTATTACCAGCCATATTTGGTTAGTAAAATCATGGATGCAGATGGGAATACCGTTTCAACAACAGAGCCAACCGTGTTAAAACAGACGGTTTCACAGGGAACAAGCGATTTGCTGCGACAGTATTTATACGATACTGTGTCAACCGGCACCGGTAAGTCTGCCAAGGTAGATGGCTACTCTATGGGCGGAAAGACAGGAACCGCGGAGAAGATTCCTCGTGATAAGACGAATTATCTTGTTTCTTTTATTGGTTTTGCTCCATATGAGAATCCAGAGCTGGTTATTTACTGCATCGTGGATGAGCCAAATACGGAAGACCAGCCTCATAGCTATTATGCGCAGAATATTGTGCGTGAGATTATGGAAGAGGTTCTTCCATATATGAATATCTATCAGGATGAAGAACTGACAGGTGTGAATGTAGACCTTGGAATTACAGGAACGGATGCATATTATAATGGCAATCAAAACACGGATTTGGTAGAATAGAAACATTCATAACCTCATAATCGCCTACATAAGAT
>CAYPAM010000159.1:0-4172 GCA_964408715.1 uncultured Lachnobacterium sp. | reverse complement strand
TGTGTTTTAAATAAATACCCATAGGCACCCTTTTCGGACAATTGCCGCATATTCTTCGCAACATCGATATAGTGTGCAGGTACATCCTCCTTCACAACAGAGTCAAAGATTCCGATTAACAAGTCATTATACAACAGATATTTGCAAGAATTTGCAGTCTTCTTCCCATCCTCAGGAAGGAGATTTACGTCATCCAGCGACATAAATTCCTCGTATGTTATCCCCGTCAGGAGTCTGAACTTTTCGATTTCCATTGTCCCATCGCTCTCTGCACAACAGGTATAGGCAAACTCTGCATCTGCATAAAGTGCCGGGAGGTTACTAAATTGACTGGCTTCGCCGCCATTGTCTCCCCAGCCTGTAATCACGATGGACTCTATGTGATTTTTTCTGCATGCCTGAAATGCCGCCTTACCGGCGTGAAAGCTAAAGTGATTATGTGGCACAAAACCATGCCACTTCCACGCACCTCCGGCAAATCCCACATGCTCTGTTATCTTTTTGTGCTGGACAATCATTTGGTCATAGTGACTTGTATCAAGCGAATAATAATCCCAATATATCAATTCCACATCACTTGGGATATTCATCTGATACTCCATTTCTTTATCTTTGACATAATACTGTCCGTCATAAGCCAAACGGAAAAACATATCACTCCACATCTGGACCTTGTAACCATACTTTCTTGTAATGGAAAGCACCCGTTCCAAATGTTCTTCCATAATATGAAAACGTTCGGTATATCCATGCTGACTTAGGTACTTGCCAAGACCTACCATATGGGCCTCGTCCATACCAATATTGATGGTTCGACCGGATAGGTTCTCTGAAAGCGTACGAATAATATGCTCCAGAAATTCATAAGTCTTTCCTTCCCCTACCAAAAGAATATCATCACAGTCCACCATGTCAAAATAATGCTCATAACGTGTGATTTGATTAAAATGAGCCAGAGTCTGTATGTATGGACGGATTTCCATGCCGAACTGCTGTGCATAAAAGTCTGCTTCTTTTAATTCCGAAGGAGTCATAGCGCCTCTCATATATCCAAGATATGGCTCTTCTTTTACAGAAATGGTATCTTCCATATACAACCCTACATAGGTGTATCCCATGAGCGCCAGAACACGAATCATCTTTTTTAACTGCTCCAGACGAATCACGGCATTTCTCGAGCAGTCAATCATGTATCCCAATTCCTTACATGAAGGAACCTCTTCATAATGAAACGCGTTCTCTTTTGCACTGTATAGTGTCAGAAGACCTCTGCATAATGCAGGGACACTTCCATACGCAAGCTCCGCAGCCCCATTCTTTACATCAAGCACAAAACCGGATTCCGGTCTTTCCTTTACCGAAAGGATTACGCTTTCATTCCCTTCATCCAACTGTAATTCCTGTTTTAGTTCCAATGCTATGCTCTTTAAGTTTTCCGAACAATTATCAAGAATTAAATTCATGCTTCTCTCCTATGCGTTATATGTAGCGTCCAAGCGCACTTCAAACATTCTCTTCCATGGCATACTAACGTGCTGAATTTTCACCTTATCTGCAATTGACGGCATGTATTCTTTTACGAAGCCTTCTAGCTGCTCTTTTACCATAGCAGCCACCTGTTCCTCTATCTCTTTTGTTCCAAAGGTAGCCAATTGAGTGTCCTGAATTTCCTCCTTTACATTACCTCTGACATATCCGCAATATGCCATATCCTCCAGATAACGTTCTACAAGGAAATTCTGTTTCTGTGGTGTAACGCCGAAATGATAATCATACACAGCCTCGGCAAGAACTGTTCCAAGCGTATTTCCGTTTGTATTCCATCCGGCATATGCACGCACAGCCATGAGTATCCGGTGCTTGTTCATCATACGGATTAAATCCAATTCTCCGCCGTTGGAATATGCATTATCTGCAATGGCGACACGCTTTCCTTCTGCAATCTTCTCTGCAATATAACGCATGATTTCTGCCATATTTCTCTCTGCATTATAGTTAGGACTAATGGATGGCTGTTCAAAGGCTTCCTCCATCTTGTTATCTGGAGCCGTCACTACCATAATAATATCAGCCTTTTCCTCATCCTCCACCTGAATACAGCCGGCAGACAGAATATGAAAGCCGATGGTTGTTCCAAGACGAACACCCTCGTATTTCGGAATCATCATTTTGGCTGCTTCCGTAGCGTACTTCACATAAACCTTCGGATGAACGCCCTTTATGTCATTGACTAATCTCGCCGTCAAAGACAGAGCCACCTCATCTGCACCGGAGTATAGAATGATTTCATCAGTCAAGCATTCTCTCTGGATAAGGCTACGGATTTCCTGCTGGTCGATAGCGGTATAGCCCAATGGCGCAGAATCATCCTGCGGGATTACAAGTGCATCAATAAAGCCTTCTTTGTAGTAACGAATGGTTTCCATATTTAAGGCTCTATTGATTGCTCTTCTATCTTCAAAATCCGAAATCACCTCTTCCGGGATTTCTGCGCGAAGCTTCAACCAGTTCTCTTCTGTTTCCATACCGAGAATCACTTTGTGCTTTGCAACACCCTGTTTAAAAATCTGTTCTCCGTAAAAGTCATAATAATCCGGTTCTTCATCTGCATTGCTATAGCTTGGGCAACGCATGATGCAGTTAAATGCATAGATTTTCAGTTGTGGGTTTAATTTCTTTAATTCTTTAAAGATTTCTAATCTACCCTTTAGTGTAACCTCATTCTCCTTGTGCAATCTGGATGGAATCAAGCCACCGTACAATACGGTATCCACCGATACAATTAAACCAAAGGCATCCTTACTTTCTTCCAGCAAAAACTCTCGTATTTTTTGGATATCAGCCGGTGTTTTTTTATTTCCCAATTCCTTTGGACGCACAATTTTTAGTTCATCACTTTGAAATAACTTATATACAAAATCATAATTGCATGGTCTTTCATCCAATGGCAACAAAACGATTTTTTTCATTGTTTTAACTCCTATCCACCAAACTCCACCAATCATTCTGTACCAAATAGCACAGGTCGAATAACATACAGCCGTCCGATGTTTTAAAACACATATCTACCGCTCTTGCGATATCTGCCGGATTTGCGCTGTACTGGAACAAGTATAAACTACCTAAGATTGCTCTTTCATGTTTTGTCACACCATAGGCCATATCCGCAGAACCTTCTACACTATACCAGTCTGCCGGCATATTATGGGCTCTGGCTTCTTCAATGGTAACATCTTCATAATAAAAACCGGACAGCATACGGTCTACTTCTGCAATATATCCGGTGGTTGCATATTCTTCGCCATCTGTGTTTGGATAATTCGTTTCAATATGCTGCTTTGATGCCCAGTTTGCTGCTACCATATAATATTCCGGATACCAGGAGCCTGTATAATCCACAAACTCTACCTTACGCTCGGCATTATCCACAAGCTTTCGCACCTTGCAGATAAAGTCATGAACCATCTTTGCGCGGAAGGTATTATAGGAACCAAAGTATTTTCCATAAGAAATCTCGATTTTACCATCTACCTTTGTCATTTTATAAATATCTTCCGGATTTACATCTTCTGTTATATTTGCGTATTCTTTCCATTTATTTAGTGTGATTTGGCTAAAATCAGCACTAAGACCAACATAGCGGACGCGGTCTAATACGATTCCGTCTATATCATAGCCGCTAATCACTTCTTCTATCAATCCAAGCTCATAGGATACAACCTCATCATTGGCCGGATTTACAAAAACTTCTCCAAAATCATCAATAGAGCCTATGGTCTGAATTGGTTTTTCCGATACAATTGGCTGAATTACCGGCTGGTCATTGCTATCTAAGCCGTATACTTCGCACATCCAGCCTTCCTGTGTTAATCCCTTCATAAGAGGGCTCTTATTAAACTTGTTTCCTTCTGCAAACACATCAAGGGAAGCATATATCTTCATCCCGTGTTTGTGAATAATGTCAATACACTGCTGTAAATAATCTATTTCCTGAAAATTACTTTTCAGCTTTGAATAGTGTGGTGCATATTTGCTGTTATATAATACAAATCCCGTAGTATCCTTTACGCTTAATACTACTGAGTCAATTCCCCTTTGCGCGCACTTTTCCATTGCTTCTGAAAAAAGCTTTGTATCTAAAATACGTTCTGTATTTGCTGTAATTTCAACCC
>CAYPAM010000158.1:0-4178 GCA_964408715.1 uncultured Lachnobacterium sp. | reverse complement strand
GGGTGCCGTAAGCTTTGGTGCAGCGATTCCAATTATCATGGGACAGAATATCGGTACATGTATTACAGCGATTATGTCAGCGTTCGGTGCAAGCAAGAATGCAAAGCGTGCATCTATGATACACCTGTATTTTAACCTGATTGGTACGATTGTATTTATGGCAGTGTTCTATTCGGTGAATGCCTTCGTGCATTTTGACTTCTTAGAGGGTGCTGCAAGTGCAACCGGAATTGCGGTTGTGCATAGTGTATTCAATATTGTATGTGCGGTTTGCTGGTTCCCATTTGCAAATGTACTTGTAAAGCTTGCAACACTGACCATTCCAGACAAGGAATCGGACAAGGTGGAAGAGAAGAACGAATTTGCACTTTTGGACGAGCGTTTCTTAGAGCAGCCGGCTTTTGCGGTTGAGATGTGTAGAAAGGTTGCCATCAGGATGGCAGAAGTGACAAAGGCTTCTATCTATCTGGCACTCGACAGTGTGGGTAATTATTCTGAGGAAAATGACAGACGTATCCGTGAAATGGAAAGTGAAGTAGACAGATACGAGGATGCACTTGGGTCGTATCTGGTGAAGCTTAATAACCGTGATTTGACTGTGGCAGACAGTAGTTCTATTTCTGTCATCCTGCACTGTATCAACGATTTTGAGCGTATTTCCGACCATTCGGTAAATATCATTCAGTCGGCCAAGGAAATGCATGATAAGAAGCTTTCCTTTTCCCATAATGCGATGGCAGAATTCGACGTATTTTCCAATGCGGTTCGCGATATTATGGAAAAAGCAGTAGAGTCCTACATCACAAACGACGTAGAGAGCGCGAAGATGGTCGAGCCATTAGAACAGGTGATTGATGTGTTGAATGCAGAGTTAAAACAGCGTCACATCAAGCGTCTGAGAAAGGGCAAATGTACCATCGAGCTTGGCTGGGTGCTGCAGGACCTTTTGACCAATATCGAACGTGTATCTGACCATTGCTCCAATATCGCAATCTGCATGATTGAAGTCAAAGAAAATGAATTCGAAGCACATGGATATCTTGAACGTTTGAAAGAGGATAATGTAAAATGGTATACAAATGCAGTCAAGGCTTTAACTGCAAAATACCAGCTTCCGGAAAATGTCATTAACCAGGAAGAATCTGTAGTGGGACTTGTCGTAAATCAAGAATCATAAAGAGAGGAATCATGGCAAATATTTATATTGTGGAAGACGATAGTAATATCCGTGAAATTGAAACCATTGCATTGAGAAATATCGGACACACAATCCAGTCTTTTGAAAATGCAAAAAGCTTCTACCATAAGCTGGAGGAAAAGATACCTGACCTGGTAATCCTAGACGTGATGCTTCCGGATGAAAGCGGATATGATATTGTCAAAAAAATACGAAATAACCCTGCAACAAAGCAGCTACCAGTCATGATGGTAACGGCAAAGACACAGGAGATTGACATGATAAAAGGTTTAGATGATGGGGCGGATGATTATATTCGCAAACCATTCTCCATCATGGAGCTGATTAGTCGTGTGAAGGCGCTTCTGCGCAGAACCGTGCAGGAGGAAAGCAAAAGCATAGAATTAGAAGAAATTCGCATTGACCATGAGCGTCATGTGGTTTATGTTAATGATAAGACAGTGGAGCTGACTTTCAAAGAATATGAGCTTTTAAGACTACTTATGTCCAATGCAGGCGTAGTGATGTCGCGAGAGACGATTATGATTCACGTGTGGGGAACGGACTTCGAGGGCGAGTCCCGTACCGTGGATATGCATATCAAGACTCTCAGACAGAAGCTGGGCGATGCGGGAGCGCGTATCAAAACCGTGCGAAACGTAGGGTATGTTATTGAATAAGAAGGTGTGAAGATGAGAAGAAAGATTAATTATCGATTAATCGGAATCGCACTAATTGCTATACTAGTCACTCTGTTTGGGGTGACTAGTATTTATTATCACCTGTTTGAAACACAGGTGGAGAAGGATCTGCATATCATGGCAGAGACGATGGTGAATTCTGAGATTTTCGACAAGGACAATAAAAAGGAGATACTGTTTGAATCAGAAGCTGTGCGTGTGACATGGGTGGACATAGATGGAACGGTATTGTATGATAACTGGACACCTGCAGAAGAGATGGAGAATCATTTAAACCGTCCGGAGATAGCAGAGGCGATTGCCACGGGCGAAGGGGAACAAGTGCGAACCTCGGACACCCTGCAGATGAATACCTATTACTACGCACTGCGTATGGAGAATGGTACGATTCTTCGTGTGGCAACTTATGCGAATAGCGGAATGAGTATTTTCTTAAGTGCTATGCCGCTTATCCTGTTTATCATCGGACTGATTGTGGTCTTGTGTGTGTTTCTTGCGGATTTTCTGGCAAAGAGCTTGATGAAGCCAATTGTAGCACTTAGCGACAATCTGGATGGAACGCAGAGTGCAACGGATGAGGATGAGGTGTATAAGGAGCTAAAGCCATTCGTGCAGACGATTCGTTCCCAGCATGAGAATATTCTTGCAGCGGCAAAAATGCGTCAGGATTTTACTGCGAATGTATCGCATGAGCTTAAGACACCGCTAACGGCGATTTCCGGTTACGCGGAGCTAATTGAGAATAAAATGGTAACGAAAGAGCAGGAAACTGCCTTTTTGGGAGAAATTCGTAAGAATTGTGATAGACTTTTGACCTTAATCAATGATATTATTCGTTTGTCGGAATTAGATAGCACGACAGAGGATGAAGGCTTTGAGACGTTGGACTTGTATGCGTTGGCAGAGGAATGCTCAAAGAATCTGAAGGTCAATGCAGCAAGACGCAAGATAGACTTTACTCTGGTTGGCAGTACATGCGTGATGCGTGGAAATCATCATATGCTTTGCGAGCTGATTGACAACCTATGTGAGAATGCGATTCGATATAACAATGAAGGTGGAATGGTACGCCTTCAGGTTGGGATGCAGGAGGAGAGACCATACCTGTCGGTAACAGACAACGGAATCGGTATTCCAAAGAAACACCAGGAGCGTATCTATGAGCGTTTCTATCGTGTCGACAAGAGCCGTTCCAGAGAGACGGGCGGTACGGGCTTAGGTCTTGCAATTGTAAAGCACATTGTAGGGATTCACGGTGCAAGGATGACCCTTGAGAGCGAAGAGGGAAAAGGAACGAAGATTACCGTTGTGTTCTAATACGGCAGTCAGGAACAAGGAGGCAGTTATGTATCAGGAAATTGCACAGCTTTTAATGTATGGCGTGGAAGATGAGAATGAGATTCTTTATCAGATGGGCGCGATTTTTGCACGCTTTGAAAAAGGGGAATACGACAAGATGGAATTGGTGCATGACATCAATGTACAAATCAAACGTATCCTGAGGGTGGCAACCGATTATGGCTTTGACGATAATCTCTGGCATAATTATCTGACCTTCTATCTCATGATGAATGAGAATCCGTTTAGTATCACCTGCGAGAAGGTGGGTGCAAATGAAGGCAGTGTCAATGGATTGGTAGAAAATGATTTTCGAATCTTCAAGGCATTGTTTGACTATGATTTTTCTAAGATTGAAGACGCTCTGGGAATCAATTGCTTTTCACAGATTTCGAATTACAAGGCAATCGTGAAAAAGGAATTGATGTATAACCAAAATGTAAGTAAAAAGGTACGTGCGCTTAGCAAGAATTTAGAAGCAGCCAGGGATGAGAAGGAATTCTTTCAAGTGGTTACAGGCTTCTATAAGGATTATGGCGTTGGTATGTTTGGTATGAACAAGGCATTCCGCATTGAGGAAAATCCTTCCGGTGGAATCACCTTCAAACCAATCAACAATATGGACGCAGTGACGCTTGGTGACCTTATCGGATATGAGATTCAGAAAAAGAAGCTGGTGGACAATACGGAGGCGTTTGTGAATGGACGTAAAGCAAATAATGTCCTGTTGTTTGGTGACAGCGGAACTGGTAAATCGACCAGCATCAAGGCGATTGTCAATCAGTTCTATGACGATGGCTTGCGTATGATTGAAATCTACAAGCATCAGTTTCAGTATCTGTCGACCGTGATTTCGGAGATTAAAAACCGTAACTATAAATTTATCATCTATATGGATGATTTGTCTTTTGAGGAATTTGAAATCGAATATAAATACTTAAAGGCTGTGATTGAGGGCGGAG
>CAYPAM010000157.1:0-4245 GCA_964408715.1 uncultured Lachnobacterium sp. | reverse complement strand
GTATGCAGAATGTTCGTAAAAGCATTTACAAAGACGGTACACCTGTCAAATATGATGATACACCATTCAAATTTCCAAGACTAAATGATGCATCCAAAAGACCTTTCTTGTTATAATACAGCTAATATCCGTTACTTTGAATTTTTACTTTTTCAACCATTCCTTTTCATAACATAGGAATTTTTCTTTTAAAAGTTCAGAAACAAAAAACGCTGATTCATTTTTCAGTTTTTCTAACATACTTGGATTAAATTTTGTTTCAAAACGAAATTCTAATTCTAATAATATACAACTCAATTGATGAACGGAGCTTTTTTGTGACCCGCTAAGAGCTTTAACGTGTGTAGTAGAAAGAAACATTTTTGGGAAGAATTTCTCGCTTATGCTGGCAAAAAGTTCCTCGAATATTTGGAAATCTTGGATAGAACATGGGCAACATATGAAGCAACAAAAATCCACCATAAACACAGAGCTAAAATACGCTCTATACTTATGGTGGCTTTTTTTACTTTAATAACTGATCGAGAAGCTGCATATATACTTCCTCGTGCTGTTTCTTCCAGTTATTGCAAATGGCTTCTGCCTGTTCTTTTGTCTTAACAGATAAGGTCAGGTCAATGAGAGACTTGTTATCAGAACGAACCTGACACCGCACGGCATAATTCTGTGCAGTTGTTTTGTAGTAGTCTGCGATAACGGACGTCTCCTGTCGAAGCTCCATCTTATTTGCTTCAAAGAAATCGATAACATCCTGAGTGATTGCATCGGTGATTTTATCCTTGAAGAATTCTAAGGTTTCTTTTCCTGCCGCAGTTAAAGTGTACTGAGTATTGGAATGAGTGGACTCAGCTAAGATTAAGTCGGAATCAACTAGGTTTCCAATAACTTCCTGCACACGGAAATAGTCAGTATAATCGTGCTCAAGGAAAAAGTTGGAAAGCTGTGTGTTGGACAATGGGAATCCTGCCTTATCCAGCATGTATAAAATAGTAAGCTTATATATTGTAAATGGTTCTGCCATAAGTAATCCTCTTTCTAAAAGTTTATTTTGATAATATCATAAAATGAATGCAAGCATTTTTCAATTAGTATTTGTTTTGAAAGTGCTTTGATGTTGGTTATCTTGCAGTTTTGGGTTAATTGCAAGGTGTAATATCTACAAGGCGTCCCTGCCAAGTACCACGTTCAACAAGTCGTTTGTTTATCGTGTTTAAGACCCGCTTCTTGTCAGTGCTCCAAAGCGGTGCGATAAGAAGTTGTCTAGGACCATCGCCGGTAAGGCGATGAATCACCATATCTTTTGGTATAATTTCTAAACAGTCTACGATAAAGTCACAGTATTCCTCTAATTCAAATAGCTCAAAAGGCGCCTGCTGATACTGTATTGCAAGAGGAGTGCCTTTTAATATATGTAGAAGCTGAAGCTTGACTCCAGCAATTGGAAGCTTCGCGATATGGGCTATCGTTTGAAGCATCATAGCACGTGTTTCGCTGGGAAGACCCAAAATGACATGGGTGATTGCCGGGATACCGCATGCGTGTAGACGCATAACGGCGGCGTCAAATTGTTCGACGGTTGTATGCGTATTTAGGGCAGCAAGAGTCTGGTTGTGAATGGTCTGTAAGCCTAGCTCCACCCAGACAGGTTTTATATAAGAGAGTTCCTTCAACAAATCCAACACCTCGTCGGATAAGCAATCACTTCTGGTTCCAATAGAGAGCGCAACCACTTCCGGCTCCATAAGCGCTTCTGTGAAGATGCGCCTTAGGTGAGAGATTGGTGCATAGGTGTTGGTATAAGCTTGAAAATACGCAATGAACTTATCACAGCGCGTTTTCTGCTGAATCCGGGTCTTTGCCTCAGTAATCTGTGCCGTAATAGATACCTGATAGTCTGCAGCAAAATCCCCGGAACCGCCTTCACTGCAAAATGCACATCCACCAAAGCTAAGCGAACCATCGCGATTCGGACAGGTCATACCACCATTTAAAGAGAGACGATATATCTTGTCACCAAAGGTACGTTTGCAATATTCATTTAATGAGTAGTAGCGTTTATCGCCAAAGTGATGTGGTATTGTCAAAATGGTTCTCCAGTTTAGCATACAAGTAGTATGCCAAAAATAATATAAGGTTATAGCATTATCGTGTTAAATATGAGATTTTACTGCTTGGCTTACAACTTCGGCCACGCGAGGGTCAAATGCCTCAGGCATGATGAAGTCTTCGCATAATTGGTCGTCTGATACCAAAGCAGCAAGTGCCTGTGCGGCAGCCAGCTTCATCTCTTCGGTAATCTGACGAGCGCGTCCTTCAAGCGCCCCTTTGAAAATGCCTGGGAAAGCGATAACGTTGTTTACCTGATTTGGGAAATCGCTTCGGCCGGTGCCGACGATTCTTGCTCCGGCGGCCTTTGCTACGTCAGGTATGATTTCTGGAACAGGATTTGCCATGGCAAAGAGGATAGCATCCTTGTTCATGGAAGCAACCATTTCCGCGGTTACGATATTTGGAGCAGATACACCGATGAAGATATCAGCACCTTTTAATGCATCTGCAAGTGAGCCACTTTCGTTGGCAAGGTTTGTTACCTCTGTCATTTTCTGTTGCATCCAGTTGAGATTTGGATAATCCTTGCCGATGATGCCTTCTCTATCACACATGATGACATTTTTGAATCCATAGGTGAGCAGAAGCTTCGTAATGGCAATACCTGCGGAACCGGCGCCATTTACAACCACGCGACAGTCCTCTTTGTGTTTTCCTGTGATGCGAAGTCCATTGATAATGCCAGCGAGAACGACGATAGCCGTGCCGTGCTGGTCATCGTGGAATACCGGAATGTCCAGCAGCTCTTTTAAACGTTCTTCGATTTCAAAGCATCGAGGTGCGGCGATGTCTTCTAGGTTGATTCCGCCAAAGCCCGGTGCAAGGTTTTTAACTGCAGTGATGATTTCTTCGGTATCCTGTGTGTCAAGGCAGATAGGAACGGCGTTGACATTGCCAAATTCTTTGAAGAGTACGCATTTTCCTTCCATAACCGGCATAGCGGCGTATGGTCCGATGTTACCAAGTCCTAAGACAGCGCTACCATCCGATACGACAGCAACGGTATTCGCTTTCCAGGTGTATGTATAAGCGGCGTCTTTATCAGAGGCAATGACTTTGCAAGGCTCTGCAACACCAGGGGTATAGCAAAGCGCCAGATCCTCTCTGGAATTGACCTTTGATTTTGCGATTGTTTCCAGTTTGCCATTCCACTGCTCGTGCAATGCAAGTGCTTTTTCCATTTGATTCATAATCATTCTCCTAAGATTTTTCTCATATACACGAATGATAGCACTCCTAAAAATGTAAATCAAGAAAAAGGGGCTTCCTATTTTGAAAAAAGAGGTGTATAATAGCACCATCGAAATTCGTAAGTCGATTCGGACAACTATCCCAAGCACATGGAGTTGAATAGGAGATAATATGAGAGAAAAATATGAAAGTCTTTCCGCAGTAGTGTTAAAGGACCTTGCAAAAGCGAGAGGAATCAAAGGCATTACCGGTATGAAAAAGGATGAGCTTGTAGAGGTTATGCTTGCAGAGGATGAAAAGGACAAAGCAAAAGCAGCGACTGCACCAGCAAAGGAAGAAAGAAAGAGTAACGTTACTACAAATAATACCTACATAACAAGAGATAGAGAGAATAATCAGACCTCTGTCGTTCGCGAGGACAACGAGAACTTAGACAGCGGACAGGTGGCAGATGGTATTCTTGAAGTTATGGCAGACGGATTTGGATTTATCCGTTGTGAGAACTTCCTTCCGGGAGAAAATGATATCTATGTGGCACCAGCCATGATTCGCAGATACGGACTCAAAACGGGTGATATGGTTCGTGGTGGTATCCGTGTGAAGAATCAGGGGGAGAAGTTCGCAGCACTGTTATATCTTAGCAGTGTAAATGGATACAAGGCAGAGGAAGTACAGAGACGTCCAAACTTCGAGAATTTGACACCTATCTTCCCAAATCAGCGTATCCATATGGAAAGACCAGGTGCAAGCGTTGCAATGCGTGTGGTTGACCTTATCTCACCAGTTGGTAAGGGCCAACGTGGTATGATTGTGTCTCAGCCAAAAGCTGGTAAGACTACATTATTAAAAGAGATTGCAAAATCCGTCATCCAGAACAATCCAGAGATGCATCTGATTATCCTTCTGATTGACGAACGTCCGGAGGAAGTAACTGATATCAAAGAA
>CAYPAM010000156.1:0-4263 GCA_964408715.1 uncultured Lachnobacterium sp. | reverse complement strand
TGATGCACAGCCTTATAAATGAGCGAGTTATGAGTGGGTGATGCACAGCCCTAAAATGAGCGAGTTAACAGACGGCAGAGACTGCTATAGGTCTCTGCCATTTTTTTACCAATGGGAGGAATATGCGGGATAATATACGTATTTATGAAATCAAAACAGAATACATAAAATATTTAAGCCAGTATCAGAAGCATCTGTTTATGCATGATAACGGCAAGGACAAGCGTAAATACATAGGTATTATTCTGGAAATAAATTCGGTAAAATATTTTGCATCACTGTCGTCATTCAAGGAAAAACATAAGAAGATTACTTGAAAAACTTTGCAAAGAGTATTGAACTATTAGTATCACAGAAAACAAAAACGAAAAACTTAATTTAAGTGCCTCACTACTTTGAGTGTGAACCTTAATTAATATTTGGGCTGACCGAAAGGTCCTGGTCCACCGACAGGCGGGGATTTACCCCGTCATTTTTATTACATTATTGGAAGAAAGAGATAAATGCTGTAGATTGGGTCTTATGTTAATGAAAGTAACATTGAGATTTTATGTAACCTTACTGAAAATAGAATCCAAACGTGCGTCTTTTGTTGCAGAAGTTTAAAAGTAGGTTTACTATGGAGGTATATGTAAGGAGGGGAACATATGAAAAGAGAAACAATTTTAGCAACTTTATTGATGGTTATCTGCATCCTATCACTTTTGGTTGTTGGATGTGGAAACAATGAAGACACTGAGAGTGGCAATAGTGGAGATAGTAGCAATACTAATAGTGATGGCTTTGATACAGCACTCCGTTTTGTTGTTGCCTCAGATACCCATGTTTCGTCGGTTGCGGATGCTTCTGCAGTGCGCCTCGCAAAGCTGTTTCAGTCTGCTTATGCTTATGCGGAGGAACAGGCATATAAGGATCTGGACGCCGTAGTGGTAGTCGGAGACCTCACGAATTATGGACAGCAGTATGAATATAAGGCATGGAAATCCGTCGTAACCCAAAATATTAAAAAAGACACAGAGCTTATTACGGTCATGGGAAACCACGAATATTACGGAGCTTTGGATAACTTGCCGGTAGGTATCGATAATTATTCCGATAACATGGATTCTGAACTGAATAAGCATGTTGTTATTAATGGGTATCATTTTATCGGTATTTCGACATATGGGGAAGGGGATTATACGGATGACCTCGAATGGTTGGAAGAAAATCTTGCTTCTGCAGCGGCAGATTCTCCGGATAAGCCTATTATTACTTTCCAGCATCATCATATAAAGAATACGGTATATACGAGTTCGGAGTGGTATGCGAAACAGTCAGAGGAATTAGATGAGATTTATTCCCAATATAGTCAGGTGCTTAATTTCTCCGGTCATTCGCATGGCCCTATCAATAATCCGACGTCGTGCTATCAGAAGGATTATACACTTTTCGGTACAGGAACGCTTTCTTATTTTGAGATGGCGTCAGGGATGACCTACGGAACAAAACCACCTAATGCAGATCAGGCGGCACAGTTCTATATTGTAGAGGTTTCGACTGATAATCGCGTAAGAGTACTTCCGTACAATCTGCTTACGGATGATTTCTTCAAAACTGCGGATGGAACTAAGCAGTTAGTTTATGAAATTGATGATCTTAAGGACAAAACCACTTGGAAATATACAGATGCGCGTGCAGAAGAAAGTGAAGCTCCGGCTTTTACAGCCGATGCCGAGATAACGGTTAGCGAAATTGGTAAATATTCTGCAGTTATCACAGTTCCGCAAGCGTCCGATGATGATTGTGTGTATAGTTATAATATCGTATGCACACCGACTGTAGGCATAACGAAAGAATACAACTATTTTTCAGAATATTATTTTGAGCCTATGCCAAAAACCCTTACCTTTAATTTGTCTGCATTGGATGCAGATACGGACTACACAGTGGCGGTTTACCCGATAGATGTATTCGGAAATAAAGGCGATTGCATAGAGACAACATTTACTACTGCGGCAGCAGTTAGTTATACTTCAGAAAATCCTGTGAACTTTGTAGGTACATTCACTAACTTTGATTCTATAATCACTCCGATTACTTCTTCGGATAGTTTGGCTTACGGCGGTAAAGTAAGTGGTGACATCTATGTGGGAACATGGAATTCCAATGCAGGAGATTCTGCGAGCGCTTATGAAATTGTTAATAATGCCGGTTACAATGGTTCCAAGGGACTGGCCGTATGGAGCGGTAATATGGATAATCAGGGGTTGTATATTTTTGGAACGGATGAAAATAAAAATACAGTTACCTTCCCATCTATGAATTACCTTCGTGTTTGGGTGGATTTCTCTGAGGTTGAGTTCCGCAAGGCAAGCTTTGGGTTGGTTGCCCCTTCCGGCGATTTATATACGACGGATGAAAGCGATGGACGTGCGGACCTCGAGTTCTATTATCTTGCAGAAGGTAGCACGGAGTGGGTTACATATACACATGGCTCTGATGACGGTTGTTTTGGTACTGCACAGGGAACTCCGATGAATGGATTTAAGGGCTGGTTGGCTTTCCCGGTAAAAGACTTTACATATCGTTGGGGAACAGGTTCTGAATCAGGCTCTATGGGAGAATCTTATTCACAGAATAATATTGCAGGTGTATATATGTTTTGGGATTACGATGATAACATAGCTGCGGGCACAAAGTTTGTTATTGATGAAGTACAGCTCGTAAAGGATTATACCGTGTTTGCGGATTATGAATAAGCCATAGCAAAACGAAAAACTAGTTTCGTAAAAACCATTTTTATGTTATGATATAACAAGAGGTGGTTAGGATGGTAAACTTTGAGAGCGAAACAAAACAGAATATCAGAAATTGTTATGATGAAATGACGCCTGTGGAGAAAAATATAGCAGAATTTTTCCTGAACAATACGGAAAAATGCGATCTTTCTTCTAAGAATATTGCAAAATGTCTATATGTGTCAGAGGCGTCTTTGTCCAGATTCGCAAAAAAGTGCGGATATAAGGGCTATCGTGAGTTGTCTTTTTCTTATGAAAAAGATTTGGAACTTGAAAAGAGCGATATTCCGGTTAACAAGGACATAAACTATTTGACCAAAAAGGTTTATAGTTATTACAAAAATATTCTTCATGATAACTGTGATTTGATGGACGAGAGTCAAATCCGGAAAATTGCCGATTGGCTGGATGCAAGCCGCAGAGTGTTCATTTACGGTGTCGGAAGCTCAGGGCTTGCTGCAAGAGAGCTTCAATTTCGTCTTATGCGAGTAGGATTGGACGTGGACGTTATCACAGACTCACATATGATGAAGATGAGTTCCGTATTGGTTGACAAGGATTGTCTTGTGATTGGAATTTCGTTAAGCGGAAAAACACAAGAGGTGTTAGAAAGCCTTTGCGCAGCGAAGAAGAACAGAGCGCGAGTGGTATTTGTGACTTCGTATGTAGAACCGGGAGTTGCAGAGTTTTGCGATGAAATCCTTCGAGTGGCATATGTGAAAAACCTGGATTTCGGAAACAAAATATCGCCGCAAATTTCGATTTTGTTAATTTTTGATATTATATATGCGTATTATATGGATAATGATTCTTATACAAAAGTACAAAAATATAAGGATACCTTATCCGCGTTACGTGGGAAATAGAAACAGGATACCCATATAGCAGTTTATAAAAGAATAGAAAAATGTCATTATGCTCAGTTTTGGATTGAAAGTAAATTCAGGACTGAGCATTTTTGCTGAAAATAGTTTACAATAATGTGCTTTTTTGTTGAAACTTACCGAAAAGAGTATTACGATATAAGCAACCAAAATAAAACTGGCAATAAATATAACTATGGAGGGAATATTGTATGAAGAGAAACAGTTTTAAAAAATTATTGGCATTATTAACAGTATTAGTTATGACGCTTGGCGTTGTAGCAGTACCAAACACAGTGGCCCTGGCAACATGGGACTCAGAGCTTCAGGCATATAATTGCGTTAATACCTGGTGGGGTGGAGCGAATAATATTGTTTGTTATGTAGCCGAGAGCGGAACGGTTGGCGAGATGGAAACATCAAAAGGTAACCATCCGGGAGATACTGGATTTGCTTATTGGAAATCTATTATTTTAGAACTTCAGGATAATGGTACATATCTTGTAAAAGAGATTATTCCTGCTGATGGATCAAACACAAAATTAGATATTGCTCTTACCACAGGAAGACTTGTTATTAATTACCATGCTGACTCTGCAACTAAACAGGATTGGGTTGCA
>CAYPAM010000155.1:0-4264 GCA_964408715.1 uncultured Lachnobacterium sp. | reverse complement strand
AGTCTGATACCCAGATAGGTACTTCTTCGCCGTTTACAGGGTTAACCGCTTTAAGCCCTTCTATCATTACACCGGTCTTATCTTTTGCAAGCTCTGCACGTTCGAAGTCAGACTTTTTCGCAGCAGCCTCACGATAAGCGACGATTTCATCCCAGTTCGTGATTTCTGCCTGATATTTATCAAGATATGGATGCTCCGGAGCAACTACCATGTAGGTTACACCAAAGAGTGTGTCACAACGTGTGGTATAGATACGAAGCTTATCTTCTTTTCCTGCAAGTGAGAAGTCTACCTCTGCACCATTCGAGCGTCCAATCCAGTTCTTCTGGGATACTTTGACACGTTCTACATAATCTACGCCATCAAGACCATCGATGAGCTTATCCGCGTATTCTGTAATCTTAAGCATCCATTCAGATTTAACCTTACGAACAACCTCTGCGCCACAACGCTCGCAGCAGCCGCCTACTACTTCTTCATTTGCAAGACCTACCTTACAAGATGGACACCAGTTGATTGGCATTTCTTTCTTGTATGCTAAGCCTTCCTTGAAAAGTTTCAGGAAAATCCACTGTGTCCATTTGTAGTATTCTGGATCTGTGGTGTTTACCTCTCTATCCCAATCGAAGGAATATCCAAGTGAGTGAAGCTGGTCTTTGAAACGTGCTACATTGTTCTTGGTTACAATCTTTGGATGAATATTGTTCTTGATTGCGAAGTTCTCTGTTGGAAGACCGAACGCATCCCATCCCATTGGATACAATACGTTATAGCCCTGCATTCTGCGTTTTCTTGCAACAATATCAAGTGCTGTGTAAGGTCTTGGATGACCTACATGAAGTCCCTGTCCTGATGGATATGGGAACTCAACCAATGCATAAAATTTTGGTTTTGAATAATCGTTTGTTGCGGCAAAAGCCTTTTCATCATCCCAGACCTTCTGCCACTTAGGTTCCACAACTTTGTGGTTGTACAATTCTGCCATAATTTCCTCCTGTATTTCATAAATTGCTTTTATTTTAATTGGTTATACGGATGAATCCGTTTGATATAGGATACAACTTCATGAAAAAAAGCTTCGTCTCCTATATCAATAAGAGACGAAGCTAACCTATCACTCCGTGGTACCACTCTAATTCGTATTTTCATACGCACTTTAATTCTATAACGGGAATCTCCGTCCCATCCTACTATTAATTCAGTGGGCAACTCCAAGGCGAGTTCAAAGATTTCTGTTTATTGTCTCGCACCAACCGACAACTCTCTGAAAAACATAGGCTTTTACTATTCCTCTTCAAAGTCTTTTCATATTTAATCAACAGATTGATTTTACTCATTTTCCATCAATTTGTCAACTTCTTCTTTTGTCGCTAGTCCTTGTGAAAAGGCAGTTGCGCTGCCGGCACATATTCCCTTCTTTAAAGCTTTTTGATAGTCACCGCTTTCTAAAAACTCAGCCAAAAAACCAGCAACCATAGAATCGCCCGCTCCAACCGAATTAATTACTTCTCCCTTTGGAGCATCCATCTCATATACTTGACCATCTTCTGATACTAATACTGCACCTTCCACACCTAAAGATACTAAAACATTCTTTGCACCACGATTTTGCAATTCCTTTGCGTAAAATATGACTTCTTCTTTTGTAAAAATATCGCGATAAAAAATATCCTCTAGCTCATCCTTGTTTGGCTTTATCAAAAATGGCTCATGTTCAATTGCATTCCAAAGCAAAGCACTGGCGGCATCTACTACAACCTTGATGTCCTTTTCTTTACAAAGCTTTACAATATCTGCATATATGTTCTGTGGCACCCCTTTGGAAACACTTCCGGAAACAACCAACACATCTTCTTGGGTAAGAGAATGTATTCTAGTCATAAGCTTTGCCAAATCTTCTTCTAAAACCTGTGGTCCTTGTCCATTTACTTCAGTCTCAGCACCACCATTAGAACGAATTTTCAGATTAATTCTGGTAGTCCCGTTTGACACTTCTATAAAATCCGTAATAATATTGCTATTCTGCAAACGCCGCTTTAACTCTGCCCCTGTGTAACCCGCAATGAATCCAAGTGCCGTATTCTCTACTCCAAGATTTGATAAAACTGTGGATACATTGAGTCCTTTTCCGCCTGGGAAAATCAATTCTTCTGTTATTCTATTTAACTTTCCTGATTGAAAATCATCCACTAATACTACGTAGTCAAGGGATGGATTAAATGTTACTGTATAAATCATAGTTTTTAATCTCGTAATTGGAATCTGGCAACTAATTCGTTCATATTCATTGCCTGTGCAGACAACTCTTCACTTGTAGCGGATGATTCTTCGGATGCAGCTGAGTTAGACTGTACAACCTCAGAAATACGGTTAATACCAAGATCTGCCTGTTCCATAGCCTGTGCTTGTTGAATAGCAATTTCGCTTAACAGTTTAGACTGCTCTGCAATACCTGTAATAGATTCTACTACTTCATCTAATACTACCGATGTACGCGTAGCAGCTTTATTACCTTCTTCGATTTCATATAAGGTATTTACAACAAGTGCTCTTGTATCAACAGCGGATTTCGCACTCTGATCAGCCAAATCACGGATCTCGTCAGCAACTACTGCGAAGCCTCTGCCGGCCTCACCGGCTCTTGCAGCTTCGATAGAAGCATTCAGTGATAAGAGGTTTGTCTGGCTTGCGATACTTTCAATCTGAGAAATAATATCTTCAATCTTCTTGGATGTTTCGCTAATACGGTTCATAGAAGCAACCATGTTAGACATTTCTTCACGACTTAACTGCGCTTTTTCTGCACATTTTCTAGCCTCTACATACGCACCATCCATCTTGCCTGCAGATTCGTGGATTCCTTCGGAAATCGTTTCCATAGTTGCAAGCATTTCCTGTACAGACGCAGCCTGATCCGTTGCGCCTTCTGCCAAATCCTGTGATGCTTGAGCCAGATTATCAGATCCTGCCGCTACCTGCTCTGCAGCCTCACCAACTTCACGCAATGCAGTACTCATATTTCTATTCATACTGCGGATAGCCATAAGAATCTGATTGAATTCACCAACATAAGCATCTTCACAAGTAGTACTAAGACGGAAATTACCATGAGACATTTCATCACATAGATATGCCAAATCCTTGACAATTAAGTTCAATTTGTCTGCCATACCGGCAGCTTCATCCATCATATCTGAAATCTCATCATTTGTAGTAACCTCAGGGAATTCAGAGGATATGTCACCCGCCGCAAACTCTTTAAAACGAGTTCCCAACGCATTCAAAGGAAGCGCAATGCCATCTGATATCTTCTTGCTGATTTTAAGTGAAATAGTAGATGCAATCATAATAACCAAAATGATTAATACCAGCATTATAATTTCCATAACCGCTAACATGGATTCCATCTCTTCTGCTTTCTGCACATTAATTTCCATCAGATTATTTAAAGCATTGTATACCTTTGTATATGCTGGTCCCATTTCGCTAATCGCCAGCTCCTGTGCTGCAAGATAGTTTGCTCCACCATTCTCTGTTCCTAATGCAATGACCCGATCTTCTATCTCATAATATTCTGCAATTGCACTTTCGATTTCAGCAAGCGCAGCTTTTCCTTCTGCTGTTACCGTAGTAGGCCTAATATTGTTCAGTCGGTTCTCAGCATATCCTCTATACTCTTCATTCTGCGCTACAAGTTTTTGTACCTGCTCTATATCCTCGTAACCGATGATACCTCGTGTAGCTGAACGGCACTGTGAAACAGCCTCCATTAACTGCCCGATTTCTCCCTGTGGTAATGCATAGTTGTCTAATGCATTTTTGTAATTCCACGAAATAACAAAAACGGAAATAACCCCTAATACCGCAGCAATCGTTGCAATTGTCAAAACCATACTGTAAGACTTCTGTAATCTTTCTTGGATTCTCATATTACGAAAGTCTAAAAATCCTTTTTTGTTGCCCTGTTTTGTTTTTTCCATAACAACCTCCCCCTTTTTGGTACATTATGGATATATTTTATCATTGCATGATGCTATATACAACAAAATTGTATATTTTTCGTTTTTTTTTGGACTTTCATTGGGATAAAAATCCCCACAGAATCATATCTGTGGGGATAATGTTTTAGATTTAGTTATTGATAAACTTATCTTCTTCGTTGTTCCAGCTATAAAGAGCACGTACCTCTTCACCAACTTTTTCTGCCGGATGCTCAGCAGCAAGCTTTCTCATAGCCTTGAAGTGAACCTGACGTCCTGCATTT
>CAYPAM010000154.1:0-4322 GCA_964408715.1 uncultured Lachnobacterium sp. | reverse complement strand
TAAACGCTGATTAGCTAGTAAAAGTTTTGCTTTTTCAGTACCAGTCAAGTTTGATGCGGTGAACCCACAACCAGATAGGCATCCAACTGCCATTGTTAATACCAGAAATAAGGTAGTGATACGGGTAAATGCTTTTTTCATGATTTTTACCTCCTTATATTGTTAAAAACATAATACCATTTTTAAAAGGGGAAGTCTATTTTTTATGCGCTATTGGCAGTATATACTACTTAAAAGTTTATGAAATGATGATATGGGGCATTGACTTTGCCGTCGTTTCTTTTATAATTTTTATTATAGAATGGGATACGATAAGATGAGGGGTGTTGAAGATGAGTTCAAGGAAAGAGAGACGCCGAGCGATGAATAAAGAGCTGCGTGAGCATAAGAGTTCTTTCTATGTATACGTGGTGCTAAAAATATTGACAATCATCACTATGTTATATCAAATAGTTACCTGGAATTGGGAAAGTGCGTTTCTCGCATTGTTGACTTTGGTGATGCTGGTTATGCCAAGCTTTCTTCAGGTCACACTCAGGATTGAACTTCCAACAGTCCTGGAAATCATTGTTTTACTATTCATTTTTGCGGCGGAAATATTGGGCGAAATCAACGGTTTTTATGTGAAATTTCCGTTTTGGGATGATGTATTGCATACATTAAATGGTTTCTTAGCAGCCGCAGTTGGATTTTCAATGGTAGATGTTTTAAATAAGAGCGAAAGATTGACCTTTAATTTGTCACCGGTATTCACAGTAATGGTTGCATTTTGTTTTTCTATGACAATTGGTGTGATGTGGGAAATGTTCGAATTTACAATGGATATGATAGGTGGCTTTGATATGCAAAAGGACGCCATTGTGACGGGAATTTCTTCTGTTATGCTAGACCCAACAGGGGGCAATACGCCAACAGCAATAACAAATATCGAAGAAGTCTATGTGAATGGAACGGCCTTGGGATTGGGCGGATATCTGGACATAGGCATTATAGATACAATGACCGACTTAATCGTTAATTTTATCGGTGCAATAGTATTTTCTGTTATTGGCTATATGTATATCAAAACAGATGGTATGAGTAAATTTATAGGAAAATTAGTAGTAAGAAGAAAGAAAAAAGAAGAAGATTATTTGAAAAATCAATAAAGAATTTGAACAAAAAATAAACTATAATGAAAAGACGGTAAAGTCCATTGACTTTGTCGTTTTTTCTTTTATACTCGAAGAAAACAGGCGTATTATCACGCAAATGAGAAAAGGAAGACTAAGGGGAAAAAGTAATGTACGAACAAACAAATATAAAAAGGATACAAAACAATGAGTAAAGTAATTGGAATTGATTTAGGAACAACGAATAGCTGCGTTGCAGTGGTAGAGAATAACGAGCCAGTTATCATCGCGAGTAGTACCGGGGCAAGAACAACACCAAGTATTGTAGCATTTTCCAAGAATGGGGAGCGCTTAATTGGCGAGGTGGCAAAGCGTCAGTTGGCAACGAATGCGCAGAGGACGATTTGTTCTGTAAAACGCCACATGGGAACAGAGTGGGTAACACGTATTGACGGCAGGGACTATAAACCACAGACGATTAGCGCCATGGTACTTGCAGAATTGAAAAAGCAGGCGGAGGATTTTCTGGGAGAGACCGTAACGGATGCAGTCATTACCGTTCCGGCTTATTTCAATGATGCGCAGAGACAGGCAACGAAGGATGCCGGCAGAATCGCAGGACTCAATGTTCTTCGTATTGTAAACGAACCAACAAGTGCTGCATTATCCTATGGATTGAATCATGGAGAATCACAAAAAGTCATGGTATATGACTTGGGAGGTGGTACTTTCGACGTATCCATCATCGAGATTGAGGATGGTGTTATAGAGGTATTGGCAACCGCTGGCGACAACCATCTGGGTGGCGACGATTTTGATGAGCGAATTACAGATTGGATTGTGCGTGAGTTTAAAGCACAAAGCGGCGTGGATGTTTCTGGAGATGTTGTTGCCGTGCATCGTGTCAAGGAAGCTGCAGAACGCGCAAAGATTGAGCTGTCCACCGCGGACAGCACGAATATTAACCTGCCATATTTGACGCAGGCAAAAGGACAGCCGGTGCATCTGGATATAAATTTGACCAGAGCAAAATTCCAGGAGTTGGTACGTGACCTGATTGAAAGAACTGCCTCCCCAGTACAGAATGCGATGTCGGATGCAGGAATTAAGCCTTCAGAACTTGGAAGAGTCCTTCTGGTAGGCGGTTCTACAAGAATTCCGGCAGTACAGGATAAGGTGCGCTCACTAACAGGCAGAGAACCTTCAAGAAATATTAATCCGGATGAATGCGTAGCGATGGGGGCTGCGATTCTAGGCAGCACCTTACAGGGCAATTCTCTCGTTGCGGCAGGAACGACCAAAAGCCTGTTGCTATTAGATGTAACGCCAATGAGCTTGTCAATTGAGACTGTAGGAGGCGTGGCAACCCGATTAATCGAGCGAAACAGCACATTGCCAACCAGATATTCCAAGGTCTTTTCCACGGCGATGCCGTATCAGACAAATGTTGAGATTAATGTTCTGCAAGGAGAACGTCCAATGGCAAGGGACAATAAGAAGATTGGAACCTTCCGTCTGAAGGGAATCCGCAAGGCACCGGCGGGTGTGCCTCAGATTGAAGTTACTTTTGACATTGATGCAAACGGAATTCTCAAGGTATCTGCGAAGGATTTGGACACCTGTAAGGAGCAGTCTATCACCATTACTGCAAACGATAGAATGTCGGACGCCGAAATCGAGCAGGCAATGCAGGATGCCAGACAGTATGCGTCGGTAGACGGCTTGCGAAGAGAGGCGTTAGAGCTGATGGGAGAAACACAGCCATTGGCAGCGCAGGTGGAGCAGGCACTGAAATCGGCTGGAAAAGACATCGACAAAGCAAAGAAGAAAGCAATCAAGAAGGATTGCACAGAGTTACAGAAACGTCTCAACAAGTTGAAGCTGGATACTGTGACGCAGGATGATATTGACGGTATACGACAGGCGAAGGCGCAGTTGGAGTTATCGGCAGCAGATTTGTTAAATAGATAAAAGCAACATATAATAGGGCATCTCGGTAAGAGATGTCCTTTCTGCTTGGTGGAAGGATATTTTCGTTTGACGAAGATAGGCTTGTGAGCGTATAGTGATGTCAAGGATTTACTGGAGGTAGAGGCTCATGGAAAAAACATATAGTGAATTGGAGATTCGAGAAGCTTATCGAAAGCTCACACGAAAGCTAATAGAGAAGAAACTGACGATTACCACCATGGAGAGCGCCACCGGAGGGCAAATTGCATCGTTGATTACAGATACGGAAGGCTCCTCTGCGGTCATGAAGGGGGCGTTTGTCACGTATTCGAACGAGGCAAAGGTAATGCAGGGAGTGCCGGCAGAGGTAGTTGATACCTATACCGTATATTCTACAGAAACAGCCGTTGCGATGGCACAGGCGTGTTGCAAGGCTTATCATGCAAACATCGGAATCGGCGTAACCGGAACGATGGGCAATGCCGACCCGGCGAATCTGGAGGCTTCCGCGCCAGGGAAGGTGTATTTTGCTATCAGCTATGATGGGCAGGTAAGCGCCTTTTCCCGCGAGCTGCCGCCACAGCCAACACGTCTTGCTTATAAGCTGGCGGTTGCGAAAGAGGTTGTGGATGTATTGATGGACATGGTGTGCTTGCGTTAGATGTGAGTGCATGGGTTTATATTGTGAAAAAATAGATGGGTGGTATAGCGTCGCATAGAACGCAAACAAAGATCTTTTATAAAGAAGAATACCTAAAATTATGGGAAGAGTTTGGAAATAGTAAGAAAATGGTATTGTCGACATCGTTTGAGGATGTTGTTACATCAAGAATTGAAAGATGGATGTATTTAGATGGCATGCCTTATGTGGAAACATTTGATATTAAGAATGAAAAATATACTTTGCAACCAAATGGTGTAGAAACTCATGTGCTTTCCAGAAGTGGAGGTACATGAGTTTTTCTGTTTTAGAGATAACATAACAAAGCAAGCGATAAAAGCAAGCAATAGCGTTAATAATATAGAAATACAGGGATTTGAGTTATACTATGCTCTAAGAGGTGATGAAATATGGATAAAACTGTTTTTAAAAGAAAAATATATGATCAAATACTTGAATGGAAGAGAAGCGTAGTGATAAATACGCACTTCTGATAAAAGGGGCTAGACGAGTTGGAAAATCAACCATAGCGGAAGAATTTGCAAAGAATGAGTTTAAATCATATATTATGATTGATTTTGCACATACAAGTAAGGCAA
>CAYPAM010000153.1:0-4332 GCA_964408715.1 uncultured Lachnobacterium sp. | reverse complement strand
TGATACGATCCTGGAATTCACCAGAAGATGGGTTAGATGTTTTAACAAGGATAAAAATACCCTTCTTTTCTTCTTTACATACATTTACGAAAGGCTTGATACCGTCTGTACCAAGGTATGGATTAACTGTTGCAAAATCTTCGTTGAATGTAGAATATGATTTGCTTCCAATCTGTACTTTTCCAAGATGTCCAACAGCATATGCTTCGGATGTAGAACCAATATCACCACGTTTTACGTCACCGATAACAACTAGGTCCTTTTCATGACAGTAATCTACTGTTTTCTGGAATGCTTTTACGCCTTCTACACCAAACTGCTCATACATAGCAATCTGTGGTTTTACTGCCGGAATCAAATCATAAGTTGCATCAACAATGGCTTTGTTGTACTGCCAGATTGCTTCTGCTGCACCTGCCGGTGTTTCGCCATATTCAGCAAAGGCTTTGTCCTGAATATGCTTAGGAATGTAACTAAGCATAGGGTCTAAACCTACTACGATTGGCGCATTAGTTTTTACGATTTTGCTTACAAGTTTGTTAATCATGATGGTTTCCCTTTCTATGTTCTAGGATGCTGTAAACATCCGATTATTGATACCATATTGTTTCTGTCATGCTACAACACCATGACACGCCTTCATAAAGATGGCTCACACAAAGCTATCTCTATGCCTGATATACTACTCGTCCGTCACAGATAGTACATACAACCTTTCCGGTTACCTCTTTGCCATGGAATGGTGTGTTCTTACCTTTGGACGCAAATTCATTCTTGTCGATTCTGTAGGTTGCATTTGGGTCAAACAGCACAATATCTGCCACACAGCCTGCCTGAATATTCCCCTTGTCCCAATGCATCACCTTGGCAGGGTTGTAGCTCATCGCAGCAGCCATCTGCATTGGTGTGAAAACGCCGCCAAGCACTAATTCTGTATAGGTCAGACACGCTGCCGTCTCGCTTCCTACGATACCAAATGGTGCCTTCTGCATAGTATTGTTTTTCTCTTCTTCGGAATGTGGCGCATGGTCAGTCGAAATCACTTCCATGATGCCAGCCTTTAAGCCCTGCTTCAATGCTTCCACGTCCGCTCTGGTACGCAGTGGTGGATTCATCTTGTAATTGGTATCTGTGCTGTCAGTAATATCCTCCGATGTCAACACAAAGTGATGTGGGCAAACCTCTGCTGTTACAGGAAGTCCTTCCTCTTTTGCAGCCTTCACCATCTTTACAGAATCCTCTGTTGAACAATGACACAGATGAAGTCTTGCGCCAGTTTCTTTTGCAATCAAAATATCACGGGCAACGATAACATCCTCTACCGCGTTGCTGATACCCGGCAAACCGAATTCCTCCGACTTTTCATCCTTGTTCATACAGCCACCATTTACCATGTTGATATCTTCACAGTGTGCAAGAATTGGAACATCCAATTCTGCCGCCTTTTTCATGGCATCGCGATACAGGTTTGCGTTCATAACGGATTTGCCGTCCTCGCTGAGTGCCGGACAGCCTGCCGCTACCATACCTTCAATATCTGCAAGCTCTACCCCAGCCTGTCCCTTTGTGATAGCACCTACCTGAAGTACGTTGATACAATTTCCAGCCTTTGCTTTCTCATGCACATAGTTGATGACCTCTGCACAGTCTGCTGTTGGCTTGGTGTTTGGCATAGCAAGCACAGTTGTATAACCTCCACGTGCCGCAGCCGCCATACCGGTATCAATATCCTCTTTGTACGTCAAGCCTGGATCACGAAAATGCACATGCAAATCAATAAAGCCTGGCATTACAAATAATCCTTCTGCATTGATGACACTGTCTGCCTTTTTTATTTTCTCCGCAAGTCGAGGAAACTCCTGGCTACTTATTGCGTCCTCCACAATTGCAACAACCTTGTTGTCCTCGATTAGCACATCTGCAATTTGATCCATGTTGGTGGCTGGGTTTATCACTCGCCCACCTTTGATAAGAATGGTCATATTATCTCCCTCAACTACGAACTTGCGCTTGCGCAATTCGTGTGTGAATGAATTTATTCATTCGCACTCTGCATATATCTATCCATAGCTTCTGCTACAATCTTCGAATACTTCACTGCTTCAACAACAGTTCTTGCGCCTTTTACAACGTCACCACTTGCGAATACGCCAGGAATCGAGGTATGTCCCTCATCGTCCGTCGCAATCAGACCGCGCTCATTTGCTTTGAGTCCCTTCGTGGTATTCATCAATTTATTGGCAGGTCCCTGACTGATAGATACAATGACACTATCTGCCGGGTAAAGAGTCTCTGTTCCTTCTACCGGAACCATCTTGCCCTCTTCATTTTCCTGACAATCCACAAAAACAACACCTTCATCCGTGATTTCCACCGGCATCTTGCAATAGTGGAATTCTACACCCTCTAATTCTGCATATTCAAATTCATGCTTGCTTGCTGCAACCGTTGGTGTCACCGAGAAACACTCCAGCGTGCGCACACCATGGCGAAGTGCTGTACGAGCAACGTCCATAGCCGCATTGCCAGCACCGATTACAATGACATGCTCTCCCAAGTGGAAGCTGTCCGGACTGTATAGGTAGTTAATGCCATAGTGAACATGTCCTAAGGTCTCACCTTTTATTTTCAGTGTGTTTGGACGCCATACGCCAGTCCCTACGAATACTGCCTTGTAACCATCGCGGAACAAATCGTCAATCGTAATAGCTGCACCGATACTTGTGTTTGGACGAATCTTAATATCCTTTAATATCAGATGACGATATTCAAAGTCATCAATGATGCTCTTCGGCAAACGAAACTCCGGAATACCATAACGTAATACGCCACCAATTTTGTCTTTTCCTTCAAAAATAGTTACCTGATATCCTTTTCTTGCCAGAAGCACAGCAATCGTAAGACCTGCCGGACCGGAACCCACAATAGCAACCCGCATACCATTGGACTCCGCAGGTCCCTTAGTCATCTTAGAACTGTAGGTGCTGGAAATATAATTCTCAATTGCAGAAAAATGTACCGGACTGCCTTTTCTTCCAAGGACACAATGACCCTCACACTGATTCTCGTGATTACATACAAGACTGCATACAGTCGTAAGTGGATTGTTCTCGAACAACATCCAGCCTGCTTCATCTATCTTGCCCTCTTTCATAAGTGAAATAACCTTAGGAATGGGTGTGTGAATTGGACAGCCTTCCATACACATTGGTTTCTTACAGTTTAAACAGCGATTCGCTTCATCAAGCACATGATATGCCATAAAATATCCTCCTAATAATTGTAAAAATTCTTCCCTCTTCTATGCTTTAAAATCAAATTATACCAAGATAATTCTACAATAAGATATAATATATGTCAAAATGGATTGATAAGAAAAACGTATTATTTTTCGTACATGAATTCCACATATTCATATATTTCCTGAAAATTGATTACACACTCATTATTGAAAATGGCAACTGGAATCGCATCACTAAAAGGATAAACATCTATTGTCCATCCTATTTCCTCATCTGCTAAATAAACGATTACGTGCTTCTTATCCGGGTCAACAATCCAGTACTCTCTTACGCCTGCACTCATATATTTATGAAGCTTGATCGTGCGGTCCTTCTTCATCGTAGATGGCGACAATACCTCCACCACAAAATCAGGCGCACCATACACCACCCGCTTATGCAATTTATCCCTATCACAAACCACAAGCACATCCGGTTCCACAATTGTCTTATTATCGCAATCTAATTGTACACCAATTGGCGACATCGCCGGAATGCACTGCCCTTTGTTCTTGGCAATGTAATTCTTTAATGCTGTATAAATCTCCCCTCCAACCAATTGATGAATAATACTCGGAGTTGCCATATCGTAAAACACACCATCTATCAGCTCTGCACGCTTATCCTCCGGAAGTGCGAAATAATCGTCAATGGTATAGCTTCCCTTACGCTTCTCCCCATAAACAGCTAATGGCTCACTCACTCTCCATGTATGCTCTGGTTGCAAAACCATTGATAAAGCATGTAGCGTATCATAACGCGGTGTTTTCGTAATTCCACCTAATACCTTCTGCACCGTTCCAAGAGGAACTCCTGATAATTCAGCAATCTTCTCATAGGAATATCCCAACTCGTTTTTACGTTCTATCATCTCCGCAATTGTCATATGATTTCCTCCCATACATCATTAACGCTTTTCTATATTATATTTTACAATCACAGCACAGTCAACCATTCTATATCCATATTTTAACCATTTCAATCGCGCCCTTATCCATTTGCTATCCATTTGATCTCGTAGAACAAAGAATCTCGCTTGCGAGATTCTCCG
>CAYPAM010000152.1:0-4365 GCA_964408715.1 uncultured Lachnobacterium sp. | reverse complement strand
CGCTCGGGCGCGGAGAATCTCGCAAGCGAGATTCTTTGTTCTTGTTAGCAGGTTCAGAGGTTGGAAAGAGATGGGATTTGTGTTATGATATATGCTAGATTGTATAAATGGGAGTAGTATTATGATTTTTGGAAAACATATCAACAAGTATTATTTGAAATATGCGGCTTGGCTATTGTTGGGGCTTCTGGCACTGGTCGTTGTAGACTGGTTTCAGCTTGTCATTCCAAGCCTGTATCAGATGTTGATTGACGGTATCAACGAGGGACAAGTTGAATTTGAGGGTGTTATGACGACCTTCGACTTTGATTTCCTGCTGGATCATATCTGTATGCCAATGGTGGGCATTATACTGCTGATGGTATTTGGCAGATTCTTATGGCGCGTGACCTTGATGGGCGCGGCGATTCGTGTGGAAACAGATATTAGAAATAGTATGTTCGACCATGCCAAGGACTTAAGCCGTGAATATTATCAGGTCAATAAGGTTGGTAATCTGATGAGTTTGTTTACCAATGACTTGGATACCATTCAGGAGTGCTTTGGCTGGGGATTTTTGATGTTCTTTGATGCTCTCTTCCTAGGGAGTCTGGCGGTCATCAAGATGTGGAATATGGACCCGGTACTTACGGTTTTTGCTATGATTCCGATGGTGTTCCTTTTGGCAGCAAGTACTGTTGTTGGAAAATACATGACCAAGAAGTGGGATATCAGACAGGAAGCCTTCTCAAAGCTGTCGGATTTTTCACAGGAAAGTTTTTCGGGCATCGCGGTTATTAAAGCCTTTGTAAAAGAAGCAAAGGAGCTTATGGCATTTAAGAAGCTGAATACAGAAAATGAGGAAGCAAATATTGACTATACCAAGTCTTCCGTACTTCTTCGTATTTTGGTTACGCTGTTTGTAGAAAGTGTAATCTGCGTTATCCTAGGATATGGCGGTTATCTGGTATATCAGGATGAGTTTAGCGCTGGTCAGCTGGTAGAGTTTATTGGATATTTTAACTCGGTTATCTGGCCGATTATGGCAGTTTCTGATTTGATTGATATGTCTTCCCGTGGTAAGGCATCCCTAAAACGTGTCAGTGAGCTTTTGGATGCAAAGCAGGATGTGATTGACCGCCCAGGTGTTGCGGCTTTGCCTGACATCAAGGGGGATATCGAGTTTCGCGACCTTACCTTCCGATATCCGGATGGAGAGTATGATGCGTTGTCGAATGTATCTTTTACCATTAAGGCAGGCGAAAATGTTGGTCTGGTAGGTAAGACGGGCGCTGGCAAGACGACGCTTGTAGATTTGATTCTGCGTACCTATAACGTGGCAGATGGAACCTTGTTTATTGATGGGCATGATGTGAATACAGTGGCGATTCGTGATGTGCGTGCGGGCTGTGCCTATGTGCCACAGGACAATTTCCTGTTTTCCGATACGATTGAGAACAACATTTCTTTTGGAGCAGATGAGAAGGACCGTCAGGCAATTATGGATGCGGCAGAGCTTGCAGACGTAGATAGTAATATCAAAGAATTTAAAGAAGGATATGAAACAGTTCTTGGAGAACGTGGCGTGACCGTATCTGGCGGACAGAAGCAGCGAATCAGTATTGCGCGTGCGCTTATGAAGGATGCGCCGATCCTAATTCTGGATGACTCCGTATCTGCGGTTGATACGAAGACAGAGCGTACCATTCTTGGCAACCTTCGTAAGACAAGAGCGGGAAAAACCACAATTCTGATTGCACATCGTATCTCTACGATTGAGCAGATGGATAAGGTTATTTTCATTGATGATGGAAAGCTTGTAGCCATGGGAACCCATAGCAAGCTGTATGCGACCTGCCCGGATTATCAGAAGATGGTTGACCTTCAGAAATTAGAAGAAGAAGGAGGGAACGAATAATGCGTGAATACTTACCAGTACTGATTGTGGGCGCAATTATTGGTGCCTTTTCCCTCGTATTTATCATGGCATACATTGCCATTAGCAAGCAAAAGGACGAACGCGACACAGATCGTCATATGAAAGACGCCGAACTTGTAAAGCGTTTGATTCATTATGCAAAACCACATTGGAAATCCTTTATCTTAGTGTTCTTCATTATGATTTTCTCCATTGTGTATGACATTGTATCGCCACTGATTATTGGCGATATCCAGAATCTTGTAAAAGGCGAATTTGAGCTTGCACAGTTATATACTTACGTGGCAGTATATGCGAGCATTCTGGTGGTGTCTATGATTTGTACCTACTTTCAGGCAATTATTCTGCAAAAAATCGGGCAGAAGATATTGTCCAAGCTTCGTATGGATATTTTCACCCACATCGAGAGCTTATCACACGAGCAGCTCAACAACATTCCGGTTGGCAAGCTGGTAACCCGTGTAACCAACGATACCAACGCGATTTCTATGATGTTTACGAACGTACTGGTTACGATGGTAAAAAACGCTATGGTTATCGTAGGCGTTATGGGTGCGATGCTGATGTTAAACTATGCACTGGCGCTGATGGTGTTCTGCTTCGTTCCGTTTGTGGTGCTGTTTACGGTGATTTTCCGCAAGTTCTCCCGTAAGGTGCACAGAGAGGTAACCGATGCAAGAACTGACATCAACACCTATTTGTCTGAGAATCTATCCGGCATTAAGATTACTCAGATTTTCAACCGCGAAGAGCAGAAGATGAACGAGTTTTTAGAGCGAAGCAGGAAGCTTCAGAATGCAAAGCAGCATCGAATTTTCGTATTTGGTATTTTTAGACCAATGGTGTATATGTTAAATATTTCCACGGTGATGTGCCTGTTTTACTTTGGTGCAAAGGGATACTTAAATGGTACGGTGTTCCTAGGACAGACCATTGACAGTGCGGTTATCGTATCCTTTTATATGTATATATCCAAGTTCTTTAACCCAATTCAGACCTTGGCAGAGCAGTTTGATACCTTGCAGAGCTCCTTTGCCTCTGCGGAAAAAATCTTCACCATTATGGATATGGTGCCGGAGGTAGTGGATGAGCCGGATGCGATTGAGTTAGAAGAGATTCGCGGAGAAATCGAATTCAAGGACGTATGGTTTGCATACAAGGAAGACGAATGGGTATTAAAAGGGGTATCCTTCCACGTAGAGCCAAAGCAGACGGTAGCCTTTGTAGGCTCTACCGGCTCTGGAAAAACCACTATTCTGT
Source organism: uncultured Lachnobacterium sp. (assembly GCA_964408715.1). Lineage (GTDB taxonomy): Bacteria > Bacillota > Clostridia > Lachnospirales > Lachnospiraceae > Roseburia. Next base: position 1,187 of record CAYPAM010000152.1, on the reverse strand, counting down.
CGCTGATTGTGCGCAACTATGACATTCAAAAAGGACAGATTCTCATTGATGGAATTGATATTAAAAAGATTAAGATATCTTCCCTGCGTAAGCATTTTGGACAGATGCTACAGGATGTATTTCTGTTCTCAGGTGATATCCGAAGCAACATTCTCCTTCGTAAAGAGGGAGTTAGTGATGAAGAGGTTATGGAGGCCTGTCGTTATGTAAATGCAGATTCCTTTATCAATAAGCTAGAGGCTGGACTTGATGAAGTGGTGCAGGAAAGAGGTAACAACTTTTCCGCAGGACAGAGACAGCTATTATCTTTTGCAAGAACGATTATTCACAAGCCAGCGGTAATGATTCTGGACGAAGCAACCGCCAATATTGACACGGAGACCGAGCTTCTCATTCAGGATTCTCTGGAAAAAATGAAGAATATCGGCACGATGCTTGTGGTGGCTCACAGACTTTCTACCATTCAGCATTCGGATAATATCATTCTATTATCCAAGGGTGAGATTGTAGAACAGGGAACCCATCAGGAGCTGTTGCATTTGAAGGGGAAATACTATCACCTGTATACCCTGCAGTTTAGCAAGCAGCAGTTGGAGAGTAAATAATTAAGGTAAACTTAATCTTATTTGTATAAGGGGATAAGATACAAGAGGTATACTCCTTATATTACAAGAAAAAGGAGAGTTAGGTTATGAGATTATGTATTAAGCAGCGTGTTTTCTCCTGGGGAGACACCTATGATATCTATGATGAGCAGGGAAATGAAAAATACCTTGTGAAAGAGGAGACGTTTACCTTCGGACATCCACTTCACGTATATAATAGACACGGACAGGAAATTGGCTGTGTCAATGAAGTGCCATTTAGCTTCCCGCGCGAGTACGAGATTATAATGGGTGGTGTTCGTCGTGGTAGTATCCAAAAGGAATTCACGTTCTTCTTCCAGAAGTATGACGTTGACTTCAACGGCTGGCATGTGGAAGGTGACTTTATGGACTGGGACTATGATGTATACTCTGGCGGCAGAGCCATCATCCATATCAACAAGGAGTGGCTTACCTGGGGCGATACCTACACCATAGATATCGAGAACCCAGAAGATGAACTGATGGGAATTATGCTGGTAGTTGCCATCGATGCGGCAAACCGCGATAAGAATTAAGAAGCACACAAAGAGAGGCTGTTGC
>CAYPAM010000151.1:0-4372 GCA_964408715.1 uncultured Lachnobacterium sp. | reverse complement strand
CAGACACTTTTGTATCAGGTACCGGGTGGTATGTTATCAAACATGGTATCTCAGCTTAAGGAACAGAACGCTGAAGATAAATACGAAGAAGTATTAAAAGAAATTCCACGCGTGCGTAAAGACCTCGGTGAGCCACCGCTTGTAACACCATCTTCACAGATTGTTGGTACACAGGCTGTACTTAATGTGCTTATGGGAGAACGATACAAGGTTGCTACCACAGAAACCAAAGACGTATTACTTGGAAAATATGGTCAGACAGTAAAACCATTCAATCCAGAAATCGTAGACAAGGTTCTTGGTGAAGAAAAGAAAAATGTGATTACATGTAGATATGCTGATTTGCTGGAACCAGAATTAGATAAATTAGAAGCAGAAATGGCACAGTACAAACAGCAGGATGAAGACGTATTATCTTATGCGCTCTTCCCACAGGTTGCTATGGACTTCTTCAAATATCGTGAAGCTCAGCAGACAAAGGTAGATGCAAAGGTTGCTGATACTGAGAATGGAGCTTACCCAGTATAATCTAACTGGAATGAAAGATGCATAAACTACAATTTGTAGTAAGATACAGGCGTTTCACAAGGTATTGTGGGACGCCTGTTTTATAATTCTTGTCGCCAAAAAAATGCAAGAAATTATGCAAGATTTTCATTGTAAAAAGTCCAAGGTCTGCTATAATAAAAATTGCTTGATTTTTTACAAGTGTTGAAATGGGAATCGGGGTAATGTTTATGGCAAACACAAATGATTTATTGAATCGTATTAACAGCAAGTACAGCTCTATGAGTAAGGGGCAGAAATTGCTTGCTGCATATATTACGGACAACTATGACAAGGCAGTGTTTTTAACTGCTGCAAAGATGGGAGATACGGTTGGTGTCAGTGAGTCGACAGTTGTGCGTTTTGCAATGAGTCTTGGATATAAAGGATATCCGGAATTTCAGAAGGCACTAGAAGAGCTGGTGCGTAATAAGCTGAATTCGGTGCAGCGCATGGAGGTTACATACGGACGTATCAGCCAGTCGAAGATTTTGGAATCGGTATTACAATCCGATGCGGACAAGCTGAAGACAACCTTAGAGAAGATTGACCATAATGCGTTTGAATTGGCAGTAGATACAATTTTGTCTGCAAAAAATATTTATATCGTTGGTATTAGAAGCTGTGCGCCATTAGCAAGTTTTCTCTCGTTTTATCTGAATTTGATGTTTGATAACGTAAGACTTCTTCATACAAATAGTTCCAGTGAGATTTTTGAACAGATGGTTCGTATTGATGAAGAAGATGTGATTATCGGAATCAGCTTCCCAAGATATTCTATGCGTACTTTAAAAGCATTAGAGTTTGCAAATAATAGAAATGCGAAGGTTATCACGATTACAGATAGTATTCATTCCCCAATGAATTTATATTCTTCCTGTAACCTGATTGCAGACAGTGATATGGCGTCTATCGTAGATTCTCTTGTAGCGCCACTTAGCGTCATCAATGCTTTAATTGTTGCACTTTGCATGAAAAAACAGAAGGAAGTGGCAAAGACACTTACTATGCTGGAAGAAATCTGGGATGAATATCAGGTATATGAAAATGATGAGATTGATTATATCGATGATTCGATTAAGATTCATTATGCCAAGTTAGAGGATTAGTGCATGAGCAAGGTAATTGTTATCGGTGGTGGGCCAGCGGGCATGTTTGCGGCGTATTTTGCAGCCCAAAACGGTCATAAGGTCACGCTATTAGAACAGAATGAAAAATTAGGAAAAAAGCTATACATTACAGGAAAAGGCCGTTGCAATATTACCAATGCCAGTGACATGGAAGAACTGTTTCGTAATGTGTGCAGCAATGAGAAGTTCTTATATAGTGCATTTTATTCTTATACCAATGACCAGGTAGTGGATTTCTTTGAAAGTCATGGACTTCGTACCAAGGTAGAACGTGGGAATCGTGTGTTCCCGGTATCGGACCATTCTTCGGATGTTATTTCGACCTTAAGCAGGGCGTTGAAGGACGTTGGAGTAGAAGTAAGATTATATTCCAAGGTTAGGGAACTGCTTACGTGCAAAGCATCAGAAGGGAATGCGGATGGAACAGAATCGCAACCGGTCATTTCGGGAGTAGTGCTGGAAAACGGCGAGAAGCAATTGGCAGATGTAGTGGTTTTGGCGACTGGTGGTATCTCTTATCCATCGACAGGAGCAACCGGAGATGGGTATCGATTTGCAGAGAAGCTAAACCATAGAATCGTAGAACCAACTCCATCACTTGTTCCTTTTGAAACAAAGGAAGCATGGGTAAAGGATTTGCAGGGGCTTTCGCTTAAAAATGTTGCAATCAAGATTGTAAACGGCAAGAAGGTTCTCTATGAAGACTTTGGCGAGATGCTGTTTACGCATTTTGGTGTAAGCGGACCGATGATATTGTCAGCAAGTGCCGCAATGAAACCAGACAGTTTTAAGGAGCAGCCAATAGCATATATAGATTTAAAGCCTGCATTGGATGAAGAAACATTAGACAAACGTGTATTACGTGAGTTTGATGAAGCAAAAAATAAGCAATATAAGAATTCCATTCAAAAGCTATTACCTGGAAAGCTGGTGCCTGTTATTATTGAATTAAGCGGAATCGACCCGGATAAGAAGGTCAATGAGATTTCCAAGGAGGAAAGAAGAAATCTGGTAAATCTGTTGAAAGCTTTGCCAATTACGATTACGGGTCTTCGCGGATGGAATGAAGCCATCATTACAAAGGGGGGAATATCTGTCAAAGATGTAAACCCATCGACGATGGAATCAAAAAAAGTAAAGAATTTATACATTTGTGGTGAAGTGTTAGATTTGGATGCAATGACAGGTGGTTATAACCTGCAGATTGCATGGTCAACAGGATACCTTGCCGGAAATAGTATAGAATAAGAGAGGATATGTTATGAGTTTTAATATTGCAATTGATGGACCGGCAGGAGCCGGAAAAAGTACAATCGCAAAAAAATTAGCAAAGGAATTAGGCTATGTATATGTAGATACAGGAGCGATGTACCGCGCCATGGCCTATTATTTTCTTACAAACAATATAGATGTAGATGATGAGCTTGCAATTGCAGAAGCTTGTGCTGGTGTAAATGTATCTCTTACCTATGAGGAAGGCGTGCAGAATGTATGGCTGAATGGACAGAATGTATCTGGTGTTATTCGTCAGGAAGAAGTGGGGAAAATGGCTTCTGTAACAAGTGTATATCCAGTTGTTCGTAAGAAAATGGTGGAATTGCAGAAGAATTTGGCAGAAACAACAGATGTTATCATGGATGGCCGTGATATCGGCACCGTCGTTCTTCCTAATGCAGATGTAAAGATTTATATGACCGCAAGCTCTGCGGTTCGAGCAAAACGACGTTTTGATGAGTTGACCGCAAAAGGGATTGAATGCAATCGGGAAGATATTGAACAGGATATTATTGACCGTGACCATCGTGACATGACAAGAGAGACATCTCCATTGAAAAAGGCAGACGATGCAGTGGAATTAGACACCTCATATCTTGATATTGATGGTGTGGTTGCAGCAATGAAAGAGATTATTGAGAAAGCGAAATAGTATGAACGTAATTTTAGCAAAGAGCGCCGGCTTTTGTTTTGGCGTAAAAAGAGCCGTGAATATGGTATATGAAGAGGTGGAGAAGTCCGATGAACCAATCTATACCTATGGACCAATCATTCATAATGACGAAGTGGTAAAGGATTTTGACAGCAAGGGAGTGAAGGTGGTAAAGGAGCTTTCAGAGCTTTCCAAGCTGCCAGAAGGAAGAATCATTGTGCGTTCTCATGGAATCAGCCGTGCGGAATATGAAGAGATGGAAGGGTATGGATTTGCTGTGATTGATGCCACCTGTCCGTTTGTGCGCAAGATTCACAAACTTGTGGATGAGCACAGCACTGCAGGGGAATACATTATAATCATTGGAAATCCAAAGCATCCGGAGGTTTGTGGAATCCGTGGATGGGTAAATGGTGAGGATGTTTCGATAATTGAATCTGTAGAAGAGGCAGAGCGGTTTATACTTCCGGCAGATAAAAAAATATGTGTCGTTTCGCAAACAACATTTAATTACAATAAATTTCAAGAATTAGTTGAAATTATCAGTAAAAAAGGTTATGATATAAGTGTTTTAAACACTATCTGTAATGCGACTGAGGAACGCCAGACAGAGGCACGACAGATTGCAAAAGATGTTGATGCAATGATTGTTATCGGCGATAAGAACAGTTCAAATACGCAGAAGTTATTTGAAATATGTAATACGGAATGTGAAAATACTTACTACATACAAACGAGTAGGGATATGGATTATCAGTTGCTGAAGTCC
>CAYPAM010000150.1:0-4376 GCA_964408715.1 uncultured Lachnobacterium sp. | reverse complement strand
GGTCAATCACGATACACTCTTTAGTTGTCGCATTTGCCACCACATAGCAGTTGGTCTGTACCATTCCTACCACATACTGGTCTATTTTGATATTGCCCATTTGACACTCCTTATAATTATGCTCTTTTTGAGCGTGTTTGTCTAATATATAAACGCTTTAACAACTTGCTTTCTGTGTCACAACTCGATTAGCATGTTCGACTTTACTCTCATCATTGACTTCAAATTTGATGTGTTGCTCGACAGATTGAAATTTATCTATATAACAAAAAATCTGCTCTGTATATCCCAAATCATTATTGTTTTATCTCATTTTCATCCATTTTATCTATATAAAGAAAAATTCTATCAAAATATCCATAAAACACAAAAAAATACGGATATTTCACAAGAAAAAATCTCTATATAGATTTTCAGCAAGTTTTTCTCATAATTTCTGCCTTGAAAATATATTTCTGAGAAATTTTTATGCATATAGATAAATTTAAAAATCAAACTTCAAGCTCACAACTTAGAATTTTAAGAGAAGAGTCCGCAAAATACGAACTCTTCTTGTTAATTGTAATCTGCCAATATTTCTTAGATTTATCAAGCCATGAACGCTCACAAATCATATTCCCCAGAATTCTAGCCTGTGGTTCTCTGAATCTCAAGCACATTTTCAATCTGACGCAGTCGCTCCACCAGATTACTAATCTGCTGTCTGCCCTTTGTACGGAAGGACACCTCAATAGTCGCAATTCCCTGCTTGCTTGCACGGGAATGGATTCCTACGATATTGATATCACGCTCTGCAAAGACTCTGGATACATCCACAAGCAAGCCCGGCTTATCGTTACAGAAGATTTTAATCTCTGTGTAGTAATCGCCCAGCTCTTCCGAATCAGCACCTTCCTGCCATTCTGCTTCGATTAGACGTACTCTCTCCACATCCGTCAGATTCAATACATTGATACAGTCTGTTCTATGGATGGATACGCCACGGCCTCTCGTTACAAAGCCCACGATTTCATCTCCAGGCACCGGACTACAACACTTCGAAAAATGCACCGCCATATCATAGAGCCCTTTTACAATAATGCCACTCTTGGACTTCTTGTTGCTAATCTGCTGCTTTGCATCACCGATATTCTCTAATACGTCCGCATCCGTCATCGGTACAATGTGATCCTTCTTGTACTCCTCGTACATGCGGTTGACCACTGCACCTTCCTTCAGACCGCCATGACCAATCGTTGCAAGACATGCATCCCAGCTACGGAAGCCATACTTGCGCTGTACCTTTTCCTGGTACTCTGGTTTATTAATCTCTGGAAAAGGAATACCCTTTGACTTAGCGTACGCCAGCATCAATTCCTTTCCCTTAGAGATATTGTCTTCCTTGAACTCACTTCTAAACCACTGATTAATCTTGTTCTTTGCCTGTGTACTCTTAACAATATTCAACCAGTCTCGGCTTGGTCCTCTCGAGTTCTGTGAGGTGATAACCTCAACTCGGTCACCATTCTGGATGACATAATCGATTGGCACAAGCTTGCCATTGACTCTCGCACCAACCATTTTGTTGCCGACTGCCGAATGAATACTATACGCAAAGTCAATCGGTGTCGAACCATTTGGCAGGTTCTTCACATCGCCTGTTGGCGTAAAACAGAATACAGCATCGGAAAACAAATCCAGGTCGCTCTTAAGAAGACTCATGAATTCCATATTATCCGACATGTCCTGCTGCCACTCAAGAATCTGCTTCAACCAGCTTAGCTTCTCTTCTTCCGAAACCGTTGTCGAAGTCGCATTGCCGTTATTCACCTCTTTGTATTTCCAGTGCGCAGCGATACCGTATTCCGCGGTACGATGCATCTCCGCAGTACGAATCTGAATCTCAAATGGCTGACCACTTGGACCAATCAGTGTCGTATGCAACGACTGATACATGTTTGGTTTTGGCATTGCGATATAATCCTTGAAACGCCCCGGAATCGGCTTATACTTCTCATGCATGATTCCGAGTACGGCATAACAATCCTTCAAAGAATCTACAATTACACGAATTGCAAAAAGGTCATAAATCTGGTCAATCGTCTTACCCTGATTCACCATCTTCTTATAGATGCTGAAGAAGTGCTTTGCACGACCGGATATCTCAGCCGGAATGCCCGCTTCGGCTACCTGCTCGCGCACCATCTCAACAAGGCTTCCGATGTATTCCTCGCGGATTTCTTTGCGGACTGCGACTTTTTCCACCAGGTCATAATATGCTTCCGGATTCAAATATTTCAAAGATAAATCATCTAATTCAATCTTAATTCTGCTGATACCAAGACGCTGAGCGATTGGACAGTATATCTCCTGTGTCTCACGAGCGATACGCTGCTGTGCTTCTGGTGACTGGTATTTGAGCGTTCTCATATTGTGCAGTCTGTCTGCCAGCTTAATCATGATGACACGGATATCCTTCGCCATCGCAAGGAACATCTTACGCAGGTTCTCCGCCTGCATCTCCAGACGGTCTGCATTCTTGTCCTTCGGGTCCTTAATACTATCGGTCAGGTGCAGATGCTGCAGCTTGGTCACGCCATCCACCAACAGCAGAACCTCTTCGCCGAACTCATCCATCATCTCCTGCTCTGACATAATGGTATCTTCCAATACGTCATGCAGTAAGCCTGCTGCGATAGTCTCTTTATCTAATTCCAATTCTGCAAGAATAATTGCAACGCTAAGAGGGTGGATAATATACGCCTCTCCGGACTTACGCATCTGTCCCTCATGCGCAGCATAAGCGGTCCTGTAAGCCTTCTCAACCAGCGAAATATCCGTCGACGGATGATACTTGCGAATACTTGTAATCAGCTCCTGATACAACTCCTCCGGACTTGTAAATTCCTTCAAGGACTTAATGGTATTGCTTCCAACACGAAACTCTTTCTCAAGCTTCTCTAATTCTTCCATAGAAAAATCTGCCACAGGACTCACCTCCTTTTCTCATTCTTAACTAAAACCTCTTAAAAACGCGAATTTCCGCAATTTTTTAATTCATATATTATAAATAATTTTCAGACAAAATGCAATATTTCATGACACCTTAAATGTCACTTTTTCACAAATACAAGCTAAAAATTCAAAATATATCGGCTCATCCGCTTCCCATCCAATTCCATATCCTTCATATGGGAAAAGCCCAGCTTCTCCGCCAAACCGATAGACGCCTTATTTTCCGCCTCAATCAAACAATTGATTCTTGGAAAATCCGTTATCTCTGTTGCAATATTGATTACCGCCTGACACACCTCTGTAGCGTACCCCTGCCTCTGATACTTTGTGCCAATCACATAGCCCAGCTCCAGCTCGGTCTCATCATTGTATTCGCGGTGTTCTAACCCTGCGCGCCCAATCAGTTCGCCTGTCTCCTTGGAAAAGACAAGCCACATTCCATATCCATAAAAACGATACATATGATTAATATATGCGCGCTGGAACTCCAACTCCTCCTCATATGGATACAGGTCTTCCGTATACTTACAGATTTCCCCATCTGCATACAATTCAAACAGCTTGTCGATATCATTAAGCTCCAGTTCGCGTATCACTGTGCGCTTGGTCTGAGCAATCTTCCAGGGAATATGGTGATATCTCTGATACACCTTCTCCAAGAAGCCTGCCTCTACTTCCTCGAAGCCTTCTACTATCATATCCACTCCGGAATACGTCTGATGCGGCATATGGGGATTCTCATACGCCATTACCGCAATCCCATGCCTCCTGGCAAGCGCAATTGTATCATCCGTCGCCGCGATAAGAAGAAGCTCCCTGCTAAACGCATCACACATATTCAGATATTCTTTCAGCTCTTCCCTATCACCGAATACCCTGACCTCATATGCCTCTATATATTTTTCGAGAGCATCCTCTATCTCATTTTCTAATCCAAGTATAATTCGTAGTTTCAACTCTATTCCTCTCCATATCCGTGTCGCACCAGATTTTTATATTTCCTCATCATATAGCATCCCACCACTCCCCCTGCCGTGGTTGTTATAGGAAAATGCGAAAAAGCTGTTGCGCCACGGAAGTTCTGATTCGAAATCCATTTTGCAACAGCCTCATTCATAAACTCTGGAAAAACTAACGATTGTTATTCTTAACAGGTTCTGGATACTCAACTCCAAAGGTCTCCACTGTAACCTTCTTCATCATCTGCTCTTCCAATGGTCTGTCTGAATAATCTGTCGCTGTTTCCGCAATAGCATTTACCACTTCCATGCCTTCGATAACCTTACCGAATGCCGCATAAGCGCCATCAAGGTGTGGAGATGTTTTGTGCATTACGAAGAACTGGCTGCCTGCTGAGTTTGGCATCATAGAACGAGCCATAG
>CAYPAM010000149.1:0-4383 GCA_964408715.1 uncultured Lachnobacterium sp. | reverse complement strand
TGGCAGATCATGCACATGGAACACGTGATACGGATGTGTTAACCGAATATGTAAGACAGAGCCTGAAACGAGCTATTTCGAATAAATACTTCCCTGCAAATGAGGTGACAAGTGTTGTGACACTTGACCCAAAGGTTGAGCAGGAGATTATGGCTTCTGTTAAGCAGACAGAGCAGGGGGCATACCTTACACTTGACCCGGAGAAGACCAGAGCGATTATGAGTTCTGTAGAAACAGAAATCAATAAGCTGGAAAGTCTCGGCAAGAGTGCGATTATTATTACATCACCAATCGTTCGTATGTACTTTAAGAAGCTTACGGAGGATTACTTTAAGGATTTGATTGTTATCTCTTACAATGAGGTGGAATCAAATGTTGAATTACAATCAGTTGGGATGGTGACAGCGTAAATGACAATTAACAAATTCCAGGGAAAAACGAAAGAAGAAGCGATTGAGAAGGCAAAATCGGAATTTGGGCCAAATGCCGTTATCATGAATGTTAAGGAAGTAAAGCCAAAGGGATTCCTAAGTGTTTTCAAATCCTCTACATACGAAGTAACAGCAGCAATTGAAGATAAAACCAATTTAGCCAATCCTATGAGTGCATTGATGCCTCAGGTAAGAATGGGCAATATCAATCTGTCAGCCGATGAGAAAATTGATATTCCAAGACAGGAGCGCGCATCTGCGAGAGAAACCCAGACGCCATTTAGTCAGACGATGGCTGAGATGACAAGGAAAGCAGAGGCTGCTACTGAGGAATCCGCGGGAGCTGATGAGACTCAGTTTAAGGAGAGATTAGATAATCTTTCTGACATGCTTGAACAGAAATTATCATCTTCTTCACAGGAGGAAAGCCATAGAAAGTCAGCACCTTCGGAAGAATTGAATTTTGTGCGTATTCTGTATAATACTTTGATAAAAAATGAAGTGAATGAGAAGTATGTAAACCAGATTCTTGATGAGGTGGAGAAATTTGTCCGTCCGGGCAATAATGTGGACCTTATCCTTCCAAACATTTATCAGAAGCTGATTCTGAAATTCGGACAACCAAAGACGATTGAACTGTCTGGAAAGAAACCAAATGTTATCTTTTTCATTGGGCCAACAGGCGTTGGTAAGACAACAACAATCGCAAAGATTGCATCAAAATACAAGGTAGAATATAACCGTAAAGTGGCATTTGTTACAGCAGATACCTATCGTATTGCAGCGACAGAGCAGTTACGCGTATATGCCAACATTTTGGATGCACCAATGTCGATTGTATATTCCGTAGATGAAATCAATGAAGCAATCGAAAAATACATTGATTATGATTTGATTTTTGTTGATACCGCAGGATTTTCTCACAAGAACGAACAGCAGTGTAGCGATATGAAGCAGTTGCTGTCTGGTGTAAATGAGGAATATCGAAAAGAAGTGTATCTGGTTCTTAGCGCAACGACAAAATACAATGACTTATTGGATATTATTGATATTTATCACGAGATATCTGATTATAAATTGATTTTTACAAAACTAGACGAAACCGGTTGTTATGGTAACCTGCTCAATATCAAATTGTACGCAGATGCAGATTTGTCTTATGTTACAACAGGACAGAATGTGCCAGATGATATTGAGGTGTTTGATACCCAGAAAATCGTTAAGCAGTTATTAGGAGGGCGATAAGTATGGATCAGGCACAGCAGCTTAGAAATGTAATTAAAAAACAAAATCAGAAGGATATTAAAGCTGCCAGAGTCCTTACGATTACCAGCGGAAAAGGAGGGGTTGGTAAATCCAATCTGGCGGTAAATCTTGCAGTACAGCTAAGCAGGAAGGGGCAGAGAGTTATTATTTTTGATGCGGACTTCGGCCTTGCCAATGTGGAGGTAATGTTTGGTGTGATTCCACAGTACAATCTGTCGGATTTTATTTATCGTGGCAAGAGTATCAAGGATATCATTACACCCGGACCGGAGGGGATTGGATTTATTTCTGGAGGTTCCGGTGTAATTGGATTAAATAATCTTTATCGTGAACAGATTTTGCGTCTTGTAAAAAATATTGGAGAGTTAAATGAGCTTGCAGATTTCATTATTATTGACACCGGAGCAGGCGTTTCAGACCAGGTGTTAGAATTCGTTCTTGCAAGTCCGGAGGTTCTTCTGGTAACAACACCGGAACCAAGTTCATTGACTGATTCTTATTCATTATTAAAGGCGTTGTATCGTAATCCGAACTTTATTAAGGATGGAACCAAAATCCACGTTGTTGCGAATAAGGTGAATTCTAATGAAGAAGGACATATGGTATATGAAAGGCTGCATGCGGTTGTTGATCAGTTTCTGGATGGAGAGATTAACTTTCTTGGAATGATTCCACAGGATGCGGAATTAGAGCGTTCTGTAAGACAGCAGAAAACAGTGTCTTTGAACGACCCAAATGCAGAAGCGACCAAAGCATTTGAGGTACTTGCAACAAATCTGTTAGAGGGAACACACCATGAATTGCAGATACATCGTGGAATTGCTCAGATTTTTTCAAGTTTACTAAATCGCAAAAAATAGTTAGAGGATGATGTTATGAAGATTTCAGATTTCGCCCGTCCGGGAGATAAGGTTGATATTACTTATCTGCACCAGAAGAACGGAAAAGTTTATAAGAGCAGCGTCTTTGATTTCCTCGGGGATACAACGGTTGAAATTGGAATGCCAACAGAAGGCGGCAAGATGGTTCTTTTCCAATTAGGATTTGAGTGTTCGCTGTTCTTCTATACACAGAAGGGTATGTATATCTGTGATGGTAAGGTGGTAAGCCGTTATAAGAAGGATGGCTTTTATATGCTTTCCGTAAAGGTTATTTCTGCATTAAAAAAGTACCAGCGAAGAGAGTTTTATCGTGTTGATAGCGTTGTTCCTTTTAGCTATTACAAGATAACCGATGAGGTAGCAGCTCTTGAAACAACGGAAGACTTGTTCGAGGAGATTACAGACCCTAAGTATATCGATGAAAAGAGAATGGCACTGTCTAAGGATATCAGCGGTGGTGGTATTCGATTTCTGGCAGATGAGAAGGTAGCAGAAGGCAGTAAGATTCTGGCGGTAATGCGTTTAACCAATGAGAAGATGGATCATACGTTGTATCTGGTAGCAGAAATTATTGAATCTGTGCGGATGGAGAATGTTCCGGATAAGTACATTACTCGTGGGAAATTCCTGTTTAAGGATTTTAAAGATCGAGACTTAATTGTCCGATTCGTCTTTGAAGAAGACCGAATGCACAGAAAGAAGGAAAATGGGGATTGATATGAAAAAAAACATTTTGGTAGTCGATGACTCTGCACTCATGAGAAGGGTTATCTGTGATATAATCAACTCAGATAGTAATTTTCAGGCAAAAGATGTCGCGAGAGATGGATTCGAAGCATATGAAAAATTAAAAACAACGACCTATGACGGAGTTGTTCTTGATGTAAATATGCCTCGTATGGATGGCCTGCAGTTACTGGAAAAACTACAACAGGAAAACATCAAAGCCAATGTAATTATGGTGAGTACGCTGACAACAAAGGATGCGGAAGTTACCATTCTTGCAATGGAACGAGGTGCAATTGATTTTGTAACAAAGCCTACGAATATTGCAGATGCTAAGGGTGAAGATTTTAAGAAGAAGCTGTTAGATGTTCTTACCGCTGTATTAAACAGCAGATTGTATTCGAAAACACCGTCAAGAACGGCCGGCGCGGTTGCTAAACCTGCAAAGCCACTTAACTTCACGAGACTCAAAGCTTCATCTTCGAAGAATAAGCTGGTTGCACTTGCCTGTTCGACAGGGGGGCCAAAGGCATTACAGAGTGTAATTCCAAAGCTACCAAAGAATCTGGATGCGCCAATGGTTTTGGTTCAGCATATGCCGGCTGGATTTACCAAATCAATGGCGGACCGATTGAATGAGGTCAGTGATATCGCTGTTAAGGAAGCAGAGGATGGCGATAAGTTGGAGAAGGGGCAGATATACGTTGCACCGGGTGGAAAGCATATGGAAGTGGTGAAATGTCCGGACGGAAGTCACAAGATTGCGCTCAATGATATGCCTGCAATCGGCGGACTCAGACCTTGTGCCAATATTACATATGATTCACTTTCCAAGTGTGGATTTGATGAGGTTGTTTGTGTTGTACTTACCGGTATGGGTGCAGATGGAACGAATGGTATCTTGTCATTAGGTCATCATAAACCAATCCATGTAATTTCTCAAAGTGCAGATACCTGTGTTGTGTATGGAATGCCAAAAGCAATCGAGGAATCTGGCATGGTAGACGAAGTGGTACCGCTTGAAAAAGTTGCTGAAACAATCACAAAGAACGTGGGGGTAAAATAAAATGGATGTTAGT
>CAYPAM010000148.1:0-4418 GCA_964408715.1 uncultured Lachnobacterium sp. | reverse complement strand
ATGAGTCCTGTGACGGTTCTGACAGGACGGTAAAATAAAAAATGACCGAGCGATGAGTCCTGTGACGGTTCTGACAGGACGGTAAAATAAAAGGTGACCGAGTGATGAAGAATAATTAGAGAACCGTTTTAGGCGGTTCTCTTTTCATACATTACATAAGGAGAAGGAATGCAGTTACCAGAGAATGACTATCAAATTCTCAAGCTTACTCCTATGTTCTATAGTAATTATCTCAATCAATCCCATACAGACATTTTAAAAAAGAATAATCGTGCATATAATTGTTTGCTTTTTCAAACGCACTACAACTTTTTAATTGCAGTTCCTTATCGAAGTGAAATAGCACATAAATATGCATACCGTTTCCGGTATTCTAAGCGCTCGAAAAAACATAAGTCAGGCTTGGATTATACAAAAATAATTATTGTAGAACAAAATGAGTATCTTGATACAAAAGACGCCATTATTGATAATGACGAGTATAATGAAACAATTCGAAATTTTGAAAAAATCAAACAAGAAGTATTAAAATACGTGGAGGATTATATAGATTATGTGCAAGGAAAAAAAGTAATATCTGAAAAAGAATTTGAAAGAAAATATAGGTTTTCTACGTTAAAATATTTTCATAAGGAATTAGGCATAGAAAAATAAAAGAACTGTCGCTTACGACAGTTCATATGCGATTTCATTTTGTTTTAAAAATTTCATGACCATCTTGTCCCATTCGTTTTCCAGAGTTTTATCTGTGGAAAAGATATTGTAGGCAATGCCTGTGGTGAGGGATAACAACTGGTTCTGATACTTAAGATTAATATACATACCTGTAATATCGGAAGGGTTGTAGCTGCTTCCTACGGCTTGAATGGTTTTTGCCATGTTGGCAGGAGAGAGCAGGAACACAAAACGAAAGGCAGAAGGTGTTTTCTTGCCTTTGATTAAGTCAAAGCAGTTTCCACGTAGCATGGAAAAAGGAAGAAAACGGCAATCATGTAGATGCAATTCGTCGATTTCTTCTTCGGAATAGAAGCCCTTGGTGATTTGGCCATTGATATTGTAAGTTGCAGCGGATGTGATGACTGCTTCCTGCAATAGAAAATGGTCAAACACCTCGCTACGAAGTAGCTTATTCATAAAATCTTTGATATCGGTTAATTCTAAAGCAATCATTTTTTCTCCTAAATATTTATAAGACTCCAAACTATCTGCATTTATTCTAACAAAAAAGACACAGATAATCTAGATAGATATGGCGGAAAAATAGAGAGTGTGCTAAAATATGCGCGTGGGCAAAACGTATGTCGCACATTGCTATGTTAGATAAGCAAAGAAAAGAGGATATAGATATGACAGAACAGCAGAAATTGTTCGATATGCTTCGTGCAGGTGTAACACCATTTATGTGTGTGGAGGAAAGCGAAAGACGTCTTGTAGAAGCTGGTTTTGAGACTATTCATTATGGAGATGCATGGAAGCTTGTACCGGGTGGGAAATACGTTATCAACCATCATGGTACAGCATTGTTTGCTATTTCGGTAGGGAAGAATTATAAGACAACTGACATGATTCGTATGGCAGCAGCGCATACCGATCATCCATGTCTTCGTATCAAGCCAAATGCGGATTTTCAGACCAATGGATATGCGCAGATTAACCTGGAAGTGTATGGTGGTCCAATCTTAAACACATGGTTTGACAGACCGCTTGGTGTAGCCGGACGTGTGGCGCTTCGTAGCGAGAATCCGTTTGCGCCAAAGATGGTGCTGTATAATTGCAAGAAACCGCTTATGACAATCCCAAATCTTGCGATTCATATGAACCGTGAGGTGAATAAGGGGGTAGAAATCAACAATCAGGTGGATTTGATGCCAATTTTGGACATGATTCCAGAGGAGAAGAAGGATACGAAGTACTTCATCGAGTTCCTTGCCAAAGAGCTGGGCGTAGAAGAGGCTGATATTCTGGACTTTGAGTTAAGTGTATACCTGATGGAAGAACCAATGTATATTGGAATCGAAGATACGCTTATTTCTTCGCCAAGATTAGACAATCTGACCTCCTGCTCAGGTCTTGTATCTGCGATTATTGATGGAGAAAGAGCAGATGGGATCAACATCATCGAACTGTCTGACCATGAAGAGGTTGGCTCTGGCACAAAGCAGGGCGCAGCGTCCATTCTTCTTCATGACATGGTAAAACGTATCGTAAAGAGCCTGGGCGGAAGCGATGAAGACGCAGAACGCGCAATGTATGGTGCGATGATGATTTCGGCAGATGTGGCGCATGGGTTACATCCTAATAAAGCCGGCAAAATGGATATCACCAATAAACCGGTTCTTGGAAAAGGCATCTGTATCAAGCAGGCATGCTCACAGTCTTATGCGACAGACGCTGAGACAATCGGTATCTTCTGCCAGATTTGTGATAGTAAGCAGGTGCCATACCAGAGATTCGTAAACCGTTCAGATGTGCGAGGCGGTAGCACGTTAGGGGCAATTTCATCCACGATGACTCCTGTAAAGACAATGGATATCGGTATTCCACTTCTTGCAATGCATTCGTCTAGAGAGCTTATGGCAGCCGCAGACATGGATGCATTCAAGGATGCGATGACAGCGTATTTTTCACTTTAGATAGATGTGAAATACGCAAAGGTAATAGGATGTGAAGTATTATGAAATACAGTTATGCAGAAGTAATTGATATCATTCAGAACGCCAGACGTTTTGGAGAACACACAGGATATGAAGTATCACAGCATATGCTAGAACAGTTGGGGAATCCGCAGAGCGGCATTCCCTTTGTTCATGTAGCGGGAACGAACGGAAAAGGTTCGACAACGGCTTTTTTGTGCAAGATACTTGAACAGACGGGAAAAAGAATCGGGATGTTTACCTCACCGCATCTGGTGGATTTCGAAGAGCGTATTCGTATCAACGGCAGGTATATCGCAAAGGAAGATGTGACAAGACTTGGGAATCAACTGCTTTCCATGGAGTTTGCACTTCCGCCAACGATGTTTGATTATTGTCTTGCGATGGCGGTGCTTTATTTTAAAGAGCAGCAGTGTGACCTTATGGTAATGGAAACGGGAATCGGCGGACGCTATGATTCCACCAATGCACTTGGTACGCCAGAGGTGGCAGTCATCACCAAGATAGGCTTTGACCATACCGCTATCTTAGGAGATACGCTCGAAGCGATTGCCGGGGAAAAGGCAGGAATCATCAAGAAGGGATGTCCGGTCGTAATATCTGCACAGCAGGAGCCGGTAAAGAGCGTGTTACTTCAGAATTACAAAAGGGTCAACGAGTCAGAAGGTGCCGGATTCTATGAGGTCTCAAGAGAAGATTTGCGATATGCAGACAGTCTTCCAAAGAGGATGTGCGGCAGCTTTCAGGTGGAGAACGCTGCGACTGCGATTCTTGCGGCACGCGTATTGTTTGACACCACAGAAAGGTCATCGTCAAATAAAGGAAATGATTGTAATATAGAGGCGTATATCCGCGATGGTATCGCCCAGACGCTTTGGAAGGGACGCATGGAGCTTATCAATGAGCAGCCGTTTTTCCTGATAGATGGGGCACACAATGCACATGGCGTTCACGCGTTAGCAGAAAGCCTGCAAGCATTATATCCCGATGAGAGGTTTCACTTCATCATGGCGGTCATGGCGGATAAGGATTACGAGGAGATGATAGAGGAGCTGTTACCACTTGCGATTGACTTCGTGACAGTCACTCCAGAGAGTAAACGTGCGCTACAGGCAAAGGACTTGGCGGAGTGTATACGTGCCAAGGGGATTGCGGCGACCTATTCCGAGAATATGCAAGCGGTGATTCGTCCGTATCTGTCACAGAAGGGAATGGATATTGCGGCAAAAACCGTCGCTTTTGGCTCTCTCTACTTCATTGGTGCGATTGAAGCGATGCTGCAGGAAACCATGGTGTAGGAGTTCGTGAACATACCTTGCAAGAATAGAAGTTGGGATGAACACAAAAGATTAGTTATGGAATACATGAATTTTTACCATAACGAACTTGTGTGTAAGTTGTAGACAACACTAAATCTTTGTACTAAAATATGATACAGATTTGAAAATAAGACTTGGCCGGCGAGGATACGCCACCGACATAAGCCGTATATAACGGAGGGATAATATTATGGAAAAGAAGAACCTTGATTGGGCAAACCTGGGATTTGGATATATGGTAGCGGATTACCGTTATGTATCCAACTATAAGGATGGAAAATGGGATGATGGACAGATTACTACAGATGCGAACATTACTTTAAATGAATGTGCAGGGGTATTTCAGTATGCACAGACTTGTTTTGAAGGCTTGAAGGCATACACAACAGAGGATGGACATATTGTATGCTTTCGCCCAGATTTAAATGCACAGAGAATGGTAGAT
>CAYPAM010000147.1:0-4439 GCA_964408715.1 uncultured Lachnobacterium sp. | reverse complement strand
AAAAATTGTCTCTCTACGCCCTGTTTTTATGAAAAAGAGTACTTATATTCGAGAAATCCAAGGATTACAAAGTTGATTTGGGCGATGGTAAGATAATATGTCTGTAGCGCCCGCACTTTTGAGAGAATGAGGGCGTGGGAGTAGGATTTTTTCCCCTACACCCAATTCCAGAAAATAAAGCTGGAAATACACAAGAATTGATTACAAAATGGGCGTAGAGAGAAAAATTTGTCTCTCTACGCCCACGCACATAGCAGTAGAATTTTTAAAACATATCACGCACTAATTCAACTTGAAACGATTTACCTCTGAGTCAAGTCCATTTGCGATGTCGAGATTTGAATTAGCTTCTACTCCAATGTCATCTACACTAGTTGTAATGTTAACGGTAGCTTCTGAAACGCTTGTGATACCCTTTGCGCTTTCTTCGATTGCAATGTTAACAGATGCAACTGATTCTTTGATAGAATCTACACTTGCTTTCAGGCTCTCACTTGAAGCAGCGAATTCATTCATCATGTCATTCATATCGCCAACATCACTCTGGTAGTTACGGCTTGTCTCTAATAACTTCTTGTAACCTGTCATGGCTGTTTCATCCATGAACTTAACCATCTTCTCAGCTTCCTGCGCCAATGCATTTACCGCATCGATAACTTCTGCACTTACTACCTGAATCTGAGCAGCCGCTGCTGCAGAGTTTGTAGCAAGCTTGCCGATTTCGTCAGCTACTACCGCGAAGCCTCTTCCTGCTTCACCAGCTCTTGCAGCCTCAATAGAAGCGTTCAGAGATAATAGGTTCGTCTGACTTGTGATACTGATAATGTTATCTGTAAGCTCGCTGATTGTCTCAACGGCTTTGGATTTCTGAATCTTGTCATTTACGGATTCTGCAAGCTCATCTGCAAGACGTCTTGCTTCTTCCTGTTCTGTAATAGCGTTCTGGTGAACTGCTGCAGCCTTGTTCATGATATCGTCCGAAGACACACGTCCCTGTTCTGCACGATTATTGATTCCATCGATTTCATCTACCATCTCAATGATTGAATCATTGATTTCTGTAAGCGCAGCACTGGTCTCTTCCATACCCGCACTCATCTCTTCCATGGTGGCAGATACATCCGTGATGCTCATCTGTGTTGCAGACAGACTTGAAACTACAAGCTTAGAAGAGCTGTTTAAGTGTGTAGAGTTACCGGCAATATTGATCATAATGCCACGAATGTACTCTAACATCGCATTTACATTGTTAGCGATAAGCTCTAACTCGTCACCAGAATGAATGTCTAATTTCTGTGTTAAGTCGCCTTCGTTATTTACAAGGTCATATACCTTTACATTAACGCGGTCTAACCCCTTCATGATATTCTGAATAACAAAGAAAATCAATACCAGACCAACAAACATCCCCAATCCGGTAAGACTCATGGTCTTATTACTCGTATCGGCCAATTCAGCCACGATCTTGTCCGCATTATAGTCACAGGCTAGCACACCAATAACAGAGCCATCCTCCGCTGTAATAGGAACATATGCTGTAATCACAGCTTCCTCTGTGGACTGGTCAATCTCTGGTTCTACATATATATTTCCATTAAATACTGTCTGAAGCTCGTCCAATCCTACTTCAAATTCCTCGCCGATTGCACAGAACTCCTCTGACTGGTCTGCGTCAATTCCATAATAAACAGTCGTTCCATCGTTATATAAAGTATATACGTATTTGATAGAACCATTGGTTGCATTCTGCATCTCAATTAAGGCATTCTTCTGGCTGATATAGGCTTCTGTCTCTTCGTCACCTGGCAGAATCTGTTTCACAATGGATGGGTCTAAAGATTTGGCAGCCAATGTCGCAACGGTCTGTGCCTCTGACTGTGCCAAAGCCATCATCTCTTCCTGCACTGTATTATAAGAAAACACACTCAGCAGAGAACAAATAACAAGCAATACCAATCCAGTTGGAATCATTAATTTTAATCGAATGCTCATTTTACGTACTTTTTGTTTCATAATAACCACCCTTCGCTTTCGTAAAACCTATTAGCAAAAATTCATAGTACTATTTTACTAAATTATTATAGAATTAACAATACCATTCATAAAAATTTAATACTAAATAATCAACCGCTTTTGCGATTTTTCCATGGCGCTCCACATCATCTTGTGGCGAGATATTGGATTCCACATAATATGTATGAAACCCGGCGTTCATTGCCCCCTGCATATCACAACGCATGTCATTGCCCACAAATAAGACCCTCTCCGGCTTTACTTCATATTCCTCAATCAGAGCATCAAAGAAACGGACATCTGGCTTCTTTGTCCGATAATCCGAGGAAATCAGAATTCCATCGAAGTATTTCACAATGTCTAACATCTGCATCTCGTATGCGGTAAAAATACGCTGCGCATTGGATAACAGATACACCCTTTTGCCTGCTGCCCTCAAAGCCGACAGCATTCCTTCCGTGCCCTTATAGGTACGCACATATTCTGTCGTCATCGCACGAAATACCTGTCCCGTGTACCGGGCCAGCTCCTCGTCCACCGCAACACCCTTTCGCTCATACAGCTCCTTAAACACCTCTGTAATCTCGATTTCCGGTGATGCCTCATGCGAATACTTCGGGTCATCCTCCAGCGTTGATTTTAGTACTTTTTCTTTCCCAGACACCAATGCTCCATATGCTTTTTTCAACTCTTCAGCTTCATAATGCGCACCATAATAGCCATAGAAAAAGCTTAGCTTTTCCCACACCTGCATATCGTTTTCATCGGTATGAATATCGACCAAGGTTCCGTATAAGTCAAATACATATACCTCATAGTCCATAGGCAGTTTCGCCCTCTTGCTCTTAACAGAATGTAACATTTTTCACGCCATCGTCCTTTTTATTTAATCTATATATCGATATATATTATACACCTATTTAGAACTGCTTGCGCAAAAAAAGCAAAATTTTCTTTTCCAATCTTGAGACTGCGACCTGGTTCATCCCAAGCTCCTTCGCACTCTCCATCTGCGTCTTTCCTTCCAGATATCGAAGCTCGATAAGGCGCCTTTCCTTTTCCTCCAGTGTCTCCAGCATCTGTGCTACTGTGATGCGGTCAATAAGCTCTGTTTCTCTTGCTTTTCCATCCTCGAGCTGGTCTGCTAACACCAACTGTCCCGAATCCGATGGTCCTCCGACTGGCTGATAGATAGACTCCACCTCTGTGGTCGCTTCCATCGCCACCACAATTTCATCCACCGACAATCCCGTTGCCACCATCAGCTCCTCAATCGTCGGGTCATGGTTTGATGTTTTCTTCAATTCCTCCTTCACAACCGCGATGCGCCTTGCATTATCCTTAATCTGACGGCTGACGTGAATGATTCCGTCATCACGCAGGAAACGCTTGATTTCTCCGATAATCATAGGCACTGCATACGTGGAAAAGGAAAATTCCATGGACGTATCGAATTTATCAATCGCCTTCATCAATCCGATGACACCAATCTGAAACAAATCCTCTGCTTCCGCGCCACGATTATGAAAGCGTTTTAAAACCATATAGACAAGCCCTGTATTCGCAGTTACCAGCGCATCCCGCTCTGCTTTATCTCCATTTTGTGCCTTTTGAATGGATAGCCTCCAAGCTTCCTCCTTGGTAGCTACGCTACTCGTCACCGCACCTTCCTATGTACTTAGTCATCACAACCTTCGTGCCCTCTCCAACCTTGGAGCTGACCTCCATCTCATCCATGAAGGCCTCCATGAAGGCGAATCCCATGCCCGAGCGCTCCTGCTCCGGCTTAGTGGTAAAAAACGGTTGTCTCGCCTCTTCAACATCCGGAATTCCAATTCCCTCATCCTCTACTATAATCACGAGCTTCTTCCCAATCTTGATGCAGGAGAGTTGTACCTGCTTGTCCTCGTCATTATAGCCATGAATAATTGCATTCGTAACCGCCTCGGATACTGCGGTCTTTACGTCCTGCATCTCATCTAACGTTGGATTCATATCAGCCATGAATGCCATGACGGTCATTCTGGCAAAGGCCTCATTTACGGATTTTGCATCAAAAGACAGATGCATGTGATTCGTTGCTTCCATTTTCATTCCTCCCATTTCTACTGCACCGACCTTTCTTCTTTCACTTGAATAATCTTATACAGCCCTGCCGACCGCAGAATCGTATCCACTCTTTTTCCAATATTGCACGCCGATAACACGCCACCATAGAAGTGCATCGTCTTGCTTCGTCCGATGACAACCCCAATCCCGGAGCTATCCATGAACTCTGTCTGGGCAAAATCCAGCACCAGCTCCCGTATCCGATACGACTCCACCAGCATATCCAACTCTTGGCACATATCCTTTGCAACATGATGGTCCACTTCTGTTGGCATGGTATACACCAGCCTTGTACCATCCACCTTATACGGCTTCTC
>CAYPAM010000146.1:0-4459 GCA_964408715.1 uncultured Lachnobacterium sp. | reverse complement strand
AATTATGGATACTAATATTCTTTTGGAGTCAGGGACGAACGAATTAGAAATATTGGAGTTTGCCTTAGGGAATAATCACTACGGAATTAACGTAGCGAAGATTCGTGAAATTTTGCAATACCAGCAGGTTACACCAGTACCTAACACACATCCAAGTGTAGAAGGTATTTTCATGCCACGTGATACTATGATTACCGTTATTAATCTTAGAAGATGTCTTGGTATGGATGATGGAACAGAAGAAGGCTTATTTATTATTACCAACTTCAACAAATTGGACATTGCGTTCCATGTTGACCAGGTAATCGGAATTCATCGCGTATCTTGGGAAGAGATTATTAAGCCGGATTCTACAATCAATGCTTCCAACGGTACAAGTGTATCGACGGGCGTTATTAAGATTAATGACCGACTTGTTGTTATCTTAGACTTCGAATCAATTGTTTCAACAATCAGCCCGGAAACAGGACTTCGTGTTGCAGATATTGATAACCTAAAGGAGAGAACAAGAAGCAATTCCAGAATCCTTGTCGCAGAAGATTCACCACTTCTTAGCAAGCTGATTACAGACTGCTTAAGAAAGGCCGGATATCAGGAGCTTATCGTTACAGCCAACGGACAGGAAGCTTGGGATAAGATTTGCGAATACAAGAATGAAGGTGCACTTTTAGAGAAAGTACAGCTCATTATTACCGATATTGAGATGCCACAGATGGATGGTCACCGACTTACTAAACTTTGCAAGTCAGATGATACAATTAAGAAGATTCCGCTTATTATCTTCTCATCATTGGTCAATGAAGAAATGAGACGCAAAGGGGAACAGCTCGGAGCAGATGCACAGCTCACCAAACCAGAGATCGGAATGCTGGTTGATGCAGTTGACGAGTTAATTGCGAAGTCAAGCGCAAATTAGAACAGATTAAGTAAGGGATGTGATGATGTCACATCCCTTTATGGCTTTTTCAAAGAAAATATAAGTTTACGGAGAAACTATATGAGCAAACAGGAAAATTACCTTGACGAATTATTGAATTCCGTTAACAGGAAACAAGAATATAATTCCTTGATGGAGGAAGATATCAGTGCAGACACAGTAGAAGAAATCAGAGGTGATGTGTTTGACAATTATAAGATGTCTCCAAAAGCAGAAGCAGAATTCCTGATGGAGTTTGAACGAGAACTGGAAGGGGAAGACTTTGATGATTTTTTGAAGGAGTTTGAGGAGAACGATATCAAGCCAGAGGATAGATTGGAAGCTTCAGATATGGAAGAAGCCACTATGAATGTGACGGAAGAGGATGCGCTTCTTAGCATGTTGGGCGGAGATTTGAGCGGTTTTGATGAAAATGTAGAAGAGCCAGTTGTGGATGAAGAACCGATTTCAAGTGTAAGTGATGATTTACTTGCAGCATTGGGTGGTAATTTTGGCGGCGCATTTGAAGAAATCCCAGAGGGAGCAGAGCCTTTGGATATT
Source organism: uncultured Lachnobacterium sp. (assembly GCA_964408715.1). GTDB lineage: Bacteria > Bacillota > Clostridia > Lachnospirales > Lachnospiraceae > Roseburia. The sequence goes on along the minus strand of CAYPAM010000146.1, from coordinate 2,982 downwards.
TCTCCTGCAGAAGCAATCGATTTGAGTCAGATGGGTGATGAGGATTTGATTAATCTTCTTGCGGGGACAGATGATCTGGCTGATATTGGGGTGTTGCTTTCAAAGAGTGACAGCGATTCTCCGGTAGAAGGAACAGATCCTTTTGCGTTATTTGCAGCAAGTGAGATGGCTGACCAGGGCGCAACAATTATTGGAAATAGTGCAGATACAGACAAGCAGGAAGAGCCGAAGAAGGGTGGCTTCTTAGATAAGCTCAAAACAATGCTATTTGGCAAGGATGAGGAAGAAGATGCGGTGACGCCTGTGGCAGAGCCAATTTCTCTTACTCCAGACGGAATGCCTGGCGCAGAAGAATTGATGGATGAAAATGCCCAGATTCTTGCAGCATTTGCGGAGGCTGAGAAGCCTGCGTCGGAAGGCAAGAAGAACGGCAAGGCAAAAAAAGAAAAGAAGAAAAAAGAACCAAAACCAAAGAAGGCATCAAAGCCAAAGGCGGATAAGCCTAAGAAAGAAAAGAAACCAAAGGAAGTAGATAACACACCTCCATTACCAAAGGGACCGGTTGCATTAGTCTTCCTGTTGGCTGCGTCTATCTTCGTGCTTGTTTACTTTGGAACAGATTTGATTGGATATAGCACATCTGTTTCAAAAGCAAATGAGTTGCTCAAGATGGGACAATATACAGAGGCAGCGGAGAAGCTGAATGGTCTGTCAATCAAAGAAAAGGATGTTATGCTACAGGGCAAGATTCTTACGCTTGCGGCAGTAGATAGTGAGCTTTCAGCCTATGAAGTGTTCTTAAAGAATGACAGAATGGCGGAGGCGCTTGATTCACTGATATGTGCGGCAGGCAGATGTGAAGTAAACGATGATAATACGTTGATTTTTGACTGCGCTGGTGAAATGGGCATCATGAAGGCTGGAATAACCGCAGAGCTTTCGGAACAGTTCGGCATGACCTATGAAGAAGCAATTGAGCTGTATGAGATGACGGAACGAAACAGAGATGAATATACCATTGCTTTACGCAAGCTTATGGATGAATTAGGCATCGAGTGGGAATAGACAGCATAGGAGAGAAGCATGGTTGCAATTATTGATTACAATGCAGGGAATTTGAAGAGCGTGGAGAAGGCTTTATCGGCAGTCGGGCAGGAGAGTGTGATTACGAGAGATATTCATACGATTTTGTCGGCTGATCATGTGATTCTTCCGGGAGTAGGGGCTTTTGGAGAAGCTATGGAGCAGATACGTAGGTATGAGCTTGATAAGGTTGTAAAAGAGGTAGTCGATAAGAAAACACCATTCCTAGGCATTTGCCTTGGATTGCAGTTGTTATTTGAAGGAAGCGATGAGAGCCAGGGTGTAGAGGGGTTACACATCTTAGATGGCCAGGTGCTTCGTATTCCGGACAAAGAGGGGCTTAAAATACCTCACATTGGCTGGAATTCTCTTGAATTACAGAATGATGGCAGATTATTTGTTGGAATGAAACAAAATCCTTTCGTGTATTTTGTGCATTCTTACTATTTGAAAGCGACGGATGAGTCAATTGTAAAAGCAACCTGCGATTACAGTACCTGTATTCATGCGTCAGTGGAAAAGGACAATGTATTTGCGTGTCAGTTCCACCCAGAGAAGAGCAGTGAGACAGGTCTTGCTATCTTACAGAATTTCACACAGATTAAGGGGGATTGTTAGTATGTTTACAAAAAGAATTATCCCTTGCTTGGATGTGAATGGCGGACGCGTGGTAAAGGGCGTTAACTTTGTGAATTTGGTAGATGCAGGAGACCCGGTAGAGATAGCAGCAGCTTATGATAAGGCCGGTGCAGACGAATTGGTTTTTTTGGATATTACTGCATCCTCAGACAATAGAGGAACTGTTGTGGATATGGTACGCCGTGTGGCAGAGAAGGTGTTTATTCCTTTTACGGTCGGAGGCGGAATCCGTACAGTGGAGGATTTCAAGGTGCTTCTTCGAGAAGGCGCAGATAAGATATCCATTAATTCCTCTGCAATCAACACTCCGGAATTGATTAGTAATGCAGCAGACCGATTCGGAAGTCAGTGTGTAGTGGTTGCGATTGATGCAAGAAGACGTGCAGACGGAAGTGGCTGGAATGTCTATAAGAACGGTGGCAGAATCGATACAGGTCTGGATGCGGTTGAATGGGCAATGAAGGCTGATAAGATGGGCGCGGGCGAGATTCTTCTTACCAGTATGGACTGCGATGGGACGAAATCTGGTTATGATATTGAGCTTACCAGACTTATCTCACAGAATGTATCTATTCCGGTGATTGCTTCGGGCGGAGCTGGAGCGAAGGAGCATTTTTATGAGGCGTTGACGGATGGATGCGCAGATGCAGCACTTGCAGCATCGTTGTTCCATTTTAATGAACTAAAAATATGTGAACTGAAAGAGTATCTTGCAAGTCGAGACGTTTCGGTTCGTATATAATTATTATATGTCGCGATTGTGGCTTTTTTTGAGAGAGTTGCGGGAAATACTTAAGCAAACGGCAGAATCAGCCGATATAGGAAGTGATAGACTATGGCAATGCTTACGAATGACTGGGCAGAGGCTTTAGAGCCGGAATTTAAGAAGCCTTATTACAAAGAACTGTATAATTTTGTGAAGGAGGAATATTCCAAGACTACGGTTTTTCCACCGGCAGAGGATATATTTAATGCACTGCATTATACACCGCTGAGTGAAGTGAAAGTAGTGATCCTTGGACAAGATCCATACCATAATGTGCATCAGGCACATGGGTTATGCTTCTCTGTGCTTCCGGATCAGCCAGAGATTCCACCATCCTTGCAGAATATCTATAAGGAACTGGAAGCGGACCTTGGATGCAAGATTCCGAATAACGGATATCTGGAAAAATGGGCAAAGCAAGGCGTGCTGATGCTCAATACGGTTCTTACAGTTCGTGCACATCAGGCGAATTCCCACCAGAACAAGGGGTGGGA
>CAYPAM010000145.1:0-4493 GCA_964408715.1 uncultured Lachnobacterium sp. | reverse complement strand
GTGATTTCACATTAAAGAGCGGACGCAAATCCCCATTCTTCATGAATGCAGGGGCATATGTGACAGGTTCACAGCTCAAGCGTCTTGGCGAATATTATGCAAAGGCAATTCATGACAATTATGGCGATGATTTTGACGTATTATTTGGACCAGCATATAAAGGTATTCCAATCGGTGTTGTAACAGCAGTTGCTTACAGCGAACTATATGGCAAGGAGATTCGTTACTGCTCAGACCGTAAGGAAGAGAAAGACCACGGCGCTGATAAGGGAAGCTTCCTTGGAAGCAAGTTAAAAGACGGCGATAGAGTGGTAATGATTGAGGACGTTACAACCTCTGGTAAATCTATGGAAGAGACTGTTCCAAAGGTAAGAGGCGCAGCGGACGTAGAGATTATTGGTCTTATGGTTTCCTTAAACCGTATGGAAGTGGGTCTTGGTGGCAAGAAGAGCGCATTAGATGAAATCAAAGAAACCTATGGTTTTGATGCGCGCGCTATCGTTACGATGGACGAGGTTGTAGAGCATTTATATAATCGTGAATGCCAAGGCAGAGTGGTAATCGACGATTGCATCAAGGCGGCAATTGACGCATACTATGAGCAGTATGGCTGCAAATAATAAAAAGAAAATCATGTGGGTATGCTTCGTGGCATACCTGCTTTTCTTGAGCTATCTCTTATTTTTCTCCACGTATTTTGGAAGGACAGAGTATGGAGAAGGCGAATATCGTTACAATCTGACTCTGTTTCAAGAGATTGGAAGGTATTGGCATTATGGGAGACGCACAGGCTCCTGGTATTTGTTTCTCATGAATGTGTGTGGCAATATCGGGGTGTTTGTTCCGGCTGGAATTTTCCTGCCAGCGTTGTTTAAACGTTGTAAGAATGTTTTTTTGACAATTCTGGTGTGCTTGGAAATCAGTTTACTTGCGGAAGTGGTACAGCTTGTAAGCAGAGTGGGAAGCTTTGATGTAGACGATCTGCTCCTTAATACCATCGGTGGCGTTGTAGGCTACCTCATATTCTGGATGGTGACGAAGTGCCACAGCAAGGCGAAAAGAAGTAGAAAAAAAGTAGAAAAGAAGTAGAAAAAGGAAGTAGGAAACACATGGGAAGAAGACGAAGAACGTATAAGTTTACAGAGAAGTCCCATTCGAAGAGAGCAATTGCATCTTTTGTAGTAGCAAGCGTGATGTTCATACTGTATCTGGTGTTTGTATATCTTGCGTATAAAGGGGATGGAGGACTTTCAACCTATTATGGCAGCGTTGGAGTAATGGCGATGTTGCTGTCAGTGGTGTCCTTTATAATTTCCATTACGACGTTTGGAGAGGAAGATTCCTTCCAGATGTTTCCGCGACTTAGCCTGCTTATGTCGGTGTTGGCGTCGGTGTGCTGGGTTGGCACATATATATCCGGGGCGATGTAGTGTGGCGTGGGGCTAATGAATTTGAAAGGTGTATGAGATATGAAATATTTAGAATTGATTAAGGAGTCTAATGAAGAGGTTTTAGAGCGTTATGAGTTGGTGCGGGAGCGCGTTGGAGAAATCGCAGCGGACGCTTCTTCTGCGGGCGAAGCAGCCGATTATTTCTTGAAAACAGCAAAGCATTTGTTAAACCTGTATGTTGTGGCAGACAAGTCGCTTGCAGGTGAGCTGACAGGCTTAACGGCAGAAGAGGGTCAGGAACTGAATCACAGGTTGTGTGATGATGTTCGCGGGGCGAATTATGAAACAAGCTATGCGAATCCAACCTATGCGGCAGCGCAGCTTGGCTTAGAGGCGGGACAGATGCTGTCTGCACTTTATACCAAGATTCGTAGCTGCGTAGCGGCAGCTTTCGAAGGAAACCTGTTGGAATTGTGCATATATTCAGAACTGTTTGTGGAAATCTACTGCTATTACGAAGAGGAGGGAGTGGACTTATCTCTGGTAAAAGCAGCTATCTATTCCTTCCATCACGATTACACAGAGGTGTTTAATGAGGATTACGTGGCACGTCTTGTGACACCGGATTATGATTATTACATGGACATTTTGATGCAGGCGGACCTGTCAAAGCCGGATTATCTGTATCGTTATGGACTTTTCGTTGGGGAAAATGAGCTTGCGAGCGTGAAGTTTTTGAACACGCTCTCATCGGACGAGATTAAGGCAATGGCTTCTACCTATACGGAGGGCTACCGCATCGGTTTTATCATGGGTGGAAAAGACTTAAGCAAGAAAACAGTTGCAGAGGTGCGCTATCCATTAGGCTTTGAGCTTATGGCACGCGAGGCTGTGAAGAATTTTGCAGAAATGGGCTTAGGATGCGTGCTTCGTCCATTTTCTACACAGGTAAATAAACAGTACGGCTATGACCACAGAGAAGATAATGCGCTGTGGATGGACAAAGCATATGTTGAGAGAAGCTTAGAGGTGTACCGTACTGCTTTTGAAAAATACAAAACCGCATGTGCTGGATATGCAGGACCAGCAGTTATCGAGGTGTTTGGCGAGGAGCCTTTCTCACCAAAGACAACAGAGGAAGCGTTAAAGCTGTCTGACAAACAACAGCAGACACTTGTGTACCAGCGCAGTGAGTTCGGCAGTCTGATGAATCAGTATATCAAGGGCGAGGAACGGAGCTTTACAATCATCGCTTATCCAATCGCTGAAATCGGAGAGAAGTTCGAGGAGATTTTTGCAGAAACGGTAAAAATCAACACGCTTGACTACATCCTCTACCGCGATATGCAGCAGAAGATGATTGATGTGTTAGATACTGGAAAACAGGTGCATATCCTGGGCGCAAATGGCAACAAGACAGATTTGTATGTTACAGTTCCAGCCTTAAACAATCCGGAAAAAGAAACTGCTTTTGAAAACTGTGTAGCAGATGTCAATATCCCAGTTGGTGAAGTATTTACCTCACCGACACTTCAAGGTACAACCGGTAAGCTTCATGTAAGCCAGGTATATCTGAATGACTATAATTTCTTAAATCTGGAGATTGATTTTGTGGATGGTATGATTGCTGATTATACCTGTACCAATTTCGAGACAGAGGAAGAGAATAAGAAGTACATTCGTGACAATATCCTATATCATCACGAGACATTACCAATGGGTGAGTTTGCAATTGGAACAAACACGACGGCATATCGTATGGCGCGTGTATATGATATTGCAGCAAAACTGCCAATTCTTATCGCGGAGAAGACCGGTCCTCACTTTGCAGTGGGCGATACCTGTTTTAAATATGACGAGGATAATGTAACCTATAATCCAGATGGAAAAGCAATCATTGCAAGAGAGAACGAGGTGTCAGCGCTTCGTAAAACTGACCCATCGAAGGCATACTTCAACTGCCACACCGATATTACCATTCCATATGATGAATTGGCGCATATCCGTGTGATGAAGGCAGATGGAACAACAGAGGATATTATTCGTGATGGTAGATTCGTTCTGGAGGGAACAGAAGAACTGAATAAGCCATTAGACAATATGTAGGAGGATAGAATTATGGCACTTGTAGGAATTGTTATGGGAAGTGACTCAGATATGCCGGTTATGGCAAAAGCCGCTGATATTTTAGAGGAACTGGGAATCAGCTATGAGATGACAATCATCTCTGCGCACAGAGAACCAGATGTGTTTTTTGAATATGCAAAAACCGCAGAAGCAAAAGGCTTCAAGGTAATCATTGCGGGAGCAGGAATGGCAGCACACCTTCCGGGTATGTGTGCCGCAATCTTCCCAATGCCTGTTATCGGTATTCCAATGCACACCACATCCCTTGGCGGACGCGATTCCCTATACAGCATCGTACAGATGCCATCAGGAATCCCAGTTGCAACCGTTGCAATCAATGGCGGTGCAAACGCTGGACTTCTTGCAGCAAAAATCCTTGCAACATCTGATGCTGAGCTTCTTGACAAGCTCAAAGCTTATAGCACAAGCTTAAAAGAGCAGGTGCAGGCGAAGGATGCGAGACTTCAGGAAGTTGGATATAAGAATTACTAAAATGTAATGAAGATATTATAAGTAAATCTAATCAAAAACTTAATAATATATAATTGGAAAAAGCGAGTGTCCGAAGTTATACTATACATGAGTAACTTTGGACACTTTTTTGATAGGAATGTCCAATCAATGAAAAAGACGCTCTGCGGGAGCGGACTACGGCGAAACACAAACTTTCAAATACAGGAGGAAAACATAATGGATTACAAGAATTCCGGTGTTGATATTGAAGCAGGATACAAATCAGTGGAACTGATGAAGGAGCATGTGAAGAAGACCATGAGACCAGAAGTATTAGGTGGTCTTGGCGGCTTCTCAGGAGCCTTTTCTCTTGCAAAAATCAAAGACATGGAAGAACCAACTTTGGTATCAGGTACGGACGGCTGTGGAACTAAGGTAAAGCTTGCTTTCATCTTAGATAAGCATGACACCATCGGTATTGATGCAGTTGCTATGTGTGTAAACGACATTGCATGTGCAGGT
>CAYPAM010000144.1:0-4575 GCA_964408715.1 uncultured Lachnobacterium sp. | reverse complement strand
CTCCCAGATTCTGGGCGATTCAATAGATGCCTGACCCCAATGCTAATCAGACATAGTGTTACATGCATCAATAGATCATTGCATATACTTAAAGATAAAAAGACACTCTCATTGTACACACGACGATAGTGTGCGTCAAGCCTGCTTGCTTACTTTCCACGCAACTGCTTGCTTGGTTTGCTTTTCTGGTGGCGGCTTACTTGGGCGTAGGAAGAGATAATTTCCTCTCAGCGCCCATTTTCTAATCAATTCTTTCCTGTTTCGGAGATTGCTCTTGCTCAACTGGGCGTAGGGGAAAAAATTCTTCCCCCACGCCCACTCTTTTTCAAAACCGTGGGCGCTACAGATAGATTTTCTTGCCATCGCCCAATTCAACTTCAAATTCCTCGAATTTCACTCCAAAAAACTCTTTTTTTCATACAAATAGGGCGTAGAGAGAAACTTTTTTCTCTCTACGCCCATGTGCCCAAACCGAGCAATAAATAAAATTATGAACAATAGCCAAAAGCTCTTTTAAGAACTATGGATTTCTTTCTAAACGAGCGCGCGAAGCTTTTCAATATATTCCATATTACATTCCGCAAGCTCGCATATCTCTTCCCATGGCGTTCCTCTGTCTAGGAGCTTTTTGACAAGGAGCTGTCTTGCTTCTTCCTTCCCCTCTTCTCTGCCTTCTTCTCTGCCTTCTTCTCTACCCTCTTCCTTAGCATCCAAGCGTTCATAGAAAATCTTTTCTTCTAGAGTCATATAACCATCCCTCACTTCCGGTAATGTCTTTACCTTGCAGACACAATCATGGATTGTTCTTGTTATATCATCTGTTACATTTTCAATTCTACTATTCTGGAGGTAATTAAGCAAGGCTTTAATTGCAAATACGAAAGAAGCCAATTCAAACATAAAAATCGGGAGAATTTCTTCTCCCGATTCTATGTATTCATATTATGAATGTCGTTGAAAATTAAGCAAATCTTTTTTTGCTAACAACACCAGCAGATACTAATGCAGCGCCTACTAAGATTAACATATATACAACTGTCATGTTAAGGTCACCAGTACCGGCAATCTTTAATAATGAAGCAACTTCTGTTGGATGCATAATTGAATCATACGCTACCCAACCATTTTCGTCTGCATAAATCTTAACAGATGTTGAGCCTGCTGGGATATCGATATATAAGTTGCCATAACCACCATCACAGAACTCATTGTTATCATAATCATATCCGATATTATGATCCCAAGAACCATCAATAGTAACCTTGTAGTTTACTGTCAAATCTGCTGTTGTTGCATCAAAAGTAACCTCTAGCATATAAATACCGTTGCCAATATGAGTCATCTTTCCTGATGCACCATTTGGATTCCAAGATTCATTCAAGCTACAATTTATGAGTTTTCCTTCATCGCAGAAATCACCAGCTACTGTTAAATATTGATATTTCTGAACATAAGCAGGTTTTTCTTCCGTCTCTGGAGTCTGTGAATCATCAGGAGTCTGTGAGTCGTCTGGCGTCTGTGAGTCGTCTGGTGTCTGTGAATCGTCTGGTGTCTGTGAATCGCCAGGTGTCTGTGAGTCATTCCCTGAAGAAACAGGTGTACTGGTAACAGCTACAGTTTTAGAAGAATCTAATGTAATTGTAACATTTGATTTTGCATCTAAAGTTAAATCATAATTGCCATCAGAATCGCCCCAAGATGAACCCCAATAGCTATCTGTAACTTTGAATTCATATGTTCCAGCATCTAATTCTTTAGTAAGTGTGTACTTTCCATCAGCGTATGACATCTTATAATCATCAAGGAAAGCCCACTTATTGTTATCTGAATCTACTGTCATATTTCCAACAACATAGTAAGCATCCTGTACTCCTGTACCTGAAACAGAAATGTTATTTGATGAATCCAATTTAAAAGTCACATCACATGCAGAAACAACATCAAACACATAGTTCATTGATGGGAATGAAGATTTCCATTCTGAATCTGTAATCTTAAATTCATACTCTCCTGCTTCTAAAGAAGTTGTCCATGTATAAGTACCGTCTGTACATGTCATTTTGCTTGCATCGTTTGTTGTCCAGCCATTCATTGTGCCCGCAACATAATAGGTAGCCTGTGTTGTTGCTTCCCAATTAAGTGTAATACTTCCGTCATTATTCTCGGTCAAAGTAAATTTGTATTCAATGCCGCCTGGAATCTTTGCTTTTTCACTACATCCAGTATAGAATGTAGCAGTTGTACCAGAACCAACATAAGACTGACACATATACCAATTCTTATTATCTCCTGTTTTTACAGCAATATAACTATCTGAATCAAATGTGGCAGTTAAAGTTCCATTTACAAACTTATAATCGCCAAGATTTTCCGAATCGCCCGCACATGCATAATCTGCGCCATTAATCCAACCGAACAAATAATAATCTGTTGCAGCCTTAGCGGTTGTGTTTGGAATTACCACTGCGGTAACTACCACTGCGAGCATCATCACAACTGATAATACTTTTAATAATGTTTTCTTCATCCTTTTCCCTCCCGCGTTCCCCTTAGAACGCATTTCGTTTATTTTGTGATTTAATTATAGCGCAACCGGTACCGAAAATAAACGAAAACCTCATCCGAAAAATCACTAAAAATTCTCTTATTTTTTTATACAGTTTTCACAATGACATCACAAAAATAGTGCAAAATTATGTCTTTATAACTAATTCCCTGTTTTGCCATCTGATTCGCGCCGTACTGACTCATACCGATTCCGTGTCCGAATCCGCCACCCTCTAGTACAATCTGTCCATTTTCTGCTACAGAAACGGTAAAACAAGCACTCGGAATCATAGACAAATCGGTGCGTTCCTTCCCATTGTTCAAAATCGTTTTCTGCAAATAACTTCCCAAAGCTTTTCGAATATCATTTTCGTTTGTGAGTGTTATGATGCTATTTTCATAGACCATCTGAACCTCTGTTACATATCCCGATGCATTCTTCTCGATTATCTTGATGGATTTGAGCGCGCCATATTCGCTCTCCTGCACTTCTGTGGTATCTAAATATGCTGTCCAGCGATAGAATGGCGAGTCCGTATCTTCTGATTCACAGCTATAGATATATGCCGGTGTTTTAGTTCCCCATACCGACATGTCGTTGGTCATACCAGCGCTCGTTGAAAAATAATAGCACGTCACAATCTGGTCATCCTGGGTAATAATCTCTCCCTTTGTTGCATCAACTGCAGCATCCGTTTCTGTATAGCGTCCCGTCTTGTTATATACCTGAAAAGAGGTACTATCATCCAAATTCGCGCCGTACTGTGCATAGGTTTGATTTCTGATATGCGCATATGCAAAGGTTCTTGCACATACCGCCTGTGCTTTTAATGCTTCCTCATAGAATGTGGTTGGCATCTCTGATGGCAGGACATACTTCACATAAGTTTCGATTGGGAGCTGATTTACCAATATGAGACCATCGGCTTCTTTTATGATACGAAAGGTTCCTTCGTATGATTCACTTGTGATATTACCCGTAGAATCGCACAATGCAAGCCCATTTGTATCGCTAATCTCCAGTGTTGTTAGGTCATCTTCTTCCATTTGGGCTATAACATCAACTAATTCGCCATCCGAAAGCTTCTTAATATAGAGTTGTGAATAGAATATACTGCTGTCATTCTTGATGAGCACCCGAACGTCCGAAGGAAGTGTTTCTTCTATTACAACCGCACACACCTGTCCATCCTCTATCACACACTGAATCTTAGAGGTACCTACAATCACCTGATTCCAGTCTGCTTCTGTCACTTTGTTATCTTCCCACTTATAGATTTGCACATTCGCATCCTTCACCACTTCCTTGATGTCCTCTGTTGTCTCAATTGTACCACCTCCCTCCGGTTTGGTTACAACATCTGTTACCTCACGAAGAATCGCAACAGAGTCTTCATCATAGGAATGCAGCACCCCGCTTATGGCCTCTGTTTTCGCACATACCCTGGCGACTTTGTCCCCATATACAACTACATCTGCCACTCCCTCATATTTCTCTGACAGATAGCCATCAATCGTATATACAATATTTTCGTGTAGAAACTCCAGCCTTCCGCCTGCATTTGAGTATACATAAGCATTGGAAAGTGTTACTTCTTCTCCTGTCTGCATGGATTCCTTGAAAAACCAATACTTCTCCTCACTTGTATCTGCATCCTCTACCAGCTTCCCTACTACAACAGCCGTAAAGCCGAGTGATATTATTGTTATAAGCAACATCACATAGAATAGCTTTTTGTATTTCCAATTTTCCTTCATATTTACCCCTTCTTGTCCATAAACTATAATTAGCATGTCTTTTTATCATAGAAAAAAGAAGCTGCTTATTGCTAAGCAGCTTCTTTATCTTTTGTTCTTCTATGTAACCCGAAATGCCGGTTCCTACAATTTAGACGCCTAGCAATATGCTAGGTGGGTAACCGCAGTCTACTTTCTGCCTTCCACTGATACGAGGCGGCCTGACATCTGGTAGCTCATATAGGAATCCCATTCAAAGTGATGTAGGTTCTAAATATATAGGATTGTCGA
>CAYPAM010000143.1:0-4583 GCA_964408715.1 uncultured Lachnobacterium sp. | reverse complement strand
AAATATGCCATGCGATGATATTGTCGTAATCCTTATAACGCTCTGCCAATTTATCCGCCAGTGCTACCGAGTATTTACGGTAGATTGGACTGTTTGGGCAGGAATTGTGACGGCTTCCGAATTTACGTTTCTTGCCGTCTGCTTCGGTACGGAGGATTTCCGGATATTTTCTCGCCATCCATGCCGGATGTGCCGCAGTCGACGTCGCAAGCACTACCTTGAGTCCATTGTCATGTACCATTTTCATGATGCGGTCAAGCTTCTCGAAGTTGTATTCATCCTCAGATGGCTGCAAAGCTGCCCATGAGAATACATTCAAGGTTACCGTATCAATGTGCGCTAGCTTAAAGAGGCGCATGTCCTCTTCCCAGGTTGCCTCATCCCACTGCTCTGGGTTATAGTCGCCACCATAGGCGATTTTATTCTGATTCCATATTTTTTCGAACATGTTGTTTCATCCCTTCTATCTATTTACTCAGTAAGAACTTTGATTACAACTGGGAAATCGCTCTTTACCTCCGGTGCAACCACATGAAGTCCATCCGCATCCTTCTTCCAGCCTGTGATTGCTCCATCGAAGCCTAGAATCTGTACATCCTCGATGATACCATGGAATTCCGGCTTGTTCTGATCGGAGCTGTTTGCAAGCGCCTCGATATGGAACTTGCCATCTGCCGGACACTTCATGCAGATGGCATAGATAGCGCCGCGATTTACCGTAAAACGGTAGTCTGCGCTGGTGTAATCCTTCGCCTGTGCCTGGAACTGTCCCTCTGCTGAGCGGGTTGGACCTTCCTGCGATTTGCGCCATGGTTTGGAACCGATAATCGCTTCTTTGTTCACAGACATCCATGCTGCGAGGTCTTCCAAGATACGTCTATCGCCATCCGGAATGCTTCCGTCGCCCTTTGGACCAACATTTAAGAGCAGGTTACCATTCTTACTTACAACATCCACCAGATTCCAGATGATATCCTCGCTGGTCTTGTAATCCAAGGTATCCGTATAACACCAAGAGTTGTGTGCAACTGCGGTGTCTGTCTGCCAGTGGTATGGCTTTGCCTCTGCGAATCCGCCACGCTCTACCTCTACGATACCGCTGCCAAACGCCATCGCCTCATGCTTGTAGCAGATGAGCACTTCTTCGCCCCATTTCTTGCCACAGTTATAATAGAACGCCGCCAGCTTCATTAAATATGGCTTAAACGCCTGATGCTGTAGCCACCAGTCAAAATACAGTAGCTTTGGCTGATAATTTAAGATAAGCTCTGCGGTTCTTGCCAGCCAGTCATTCAAATACTCTTCCGTCGGATATGGCTTGCTGAACAAATCCTGGTTATCCGGCTCTTCCATTGCCGGCCAGTAGAAATCACCCTTTTGCATAGGCTCCTTCACATCGCTGTCGAATTCCTTGCCATGTCCCATGAAAAACCAATGCTCTGCGCGGTGTGATGAGGTGCAGAATACGAGGTCGTGTGCTTCTGCCTCTGCCTTCCATTCACCTAATATATCGCGATGCGGTCCCATCTGTACCACATTCCAATCAGACAGCTCGCTGTTGTACATCTGGAAGCCATCATGATGCTCTGCAACCGGAAAGACATAGCCGGCACCTGCTGCTTGGAACAGGTCTAACCATTCCTTTGGGTCAAAGCCTTCTGCCGTGAACATTGGGATGAAGTCCTTGTATCCAAAGTCCTTCTGTGGGCCATATGTCTTGATATGATGTTCATAAGCCGGCATGCCCTTAATGTACATATTGCGGGAATACCATTCGTTCGAATTCGCTGGCACGCTATACAATCCCCAATGCACAAAGATGCCCAGCTTCTGTTCCTTGAACCACTTTGGCACCGGTGCTTCCATCAGGGAATCCCAATTCGGCTTGTATGGGCCTTCCGCGATGACTTTATCTACTATTTCTAATAATTCTTTTTCCCTATTTGGATTCATAATCTATTCCCTTTCCTTTGGATGATGCTAGAAATTACTGCCGTTCCATCCCCACATATCCGTTCCCCAGTAAGACACATACACTCTGTTCGCCGGGATTCCAAGCTCCTGCTCCACAAGGCTGCATACGCCTTTTGTCATCTTGTCTGCGCCTGCTGCCGCCGGAGTACCATATGCCTTGACTTCTACATATACGATATTCTCATTTGACCCCTGGAAGGACAGCTTCGCGTTGTCTTCAAAGCCTGTCATCACCCAGTTTTCTCCTTTTCCAAGACACTCCCTGGTAATACGGATAAGCTCCTTGCTTAAGGTTTCCTTCTTCGCGTTATCCAATGTTGCGGTTGTTTTCATATTGATAAATGGCATCGTTTTATCCTCCTTGCCTTCATTGTTTTATATATACTATATTTTCACATCTTATGTCTACTCGGAAAAAGTAAGGATGCCTATATGCACCCTTACTTTTTCTCTAAAAAGTTCTTCAATTGTTCAATTGGGATTGGTTTCGAATAACGATATCCCTGTAAATACAACGCGTTCATTTCCTTACATTGCAGTTCGTCCTTTTCGTCTTCTACGCCTTCAAAAAGAATCTGATAATCCGCCTTCTTAAAAATCTCCGAGAAGCTTCCTACCATGAACTTCGACTGGTCACTTTTGCCCGCCAGCAGCGTCAGCGAGCGGTCAAACTTGATAATGTCAACCGGAAGCCCGATAATTCGCTCGAAGTTCGAATATCCTGTTCCAAAGTCGTCTAGGTAGAACTTGATTCCCTGCTCCTGCAGCTCCTTCATAACACGCTTCATGTTGATGAAGTCATTCTCACTCTTGCTTTCTGTCAACTCAATTGCAATTCGACTTGGGTCCACGCCGTTTGCTTCAATAATCTGCCGAATATCATCACTAAAGCTTTCCAGCTTAAGCTCCTGTATCGAACAATTGATGGAGACTCGCTCAATATGATAGCCCAGCGCGTCTAACTCATTAATTGCCTTACAGGTCTTGTGGAGCATAATCTTGCTGAATTGATGAATGAAATTGAATCTCTCCAACAAACTGATAAATTGGTCCGGATATACAATTCCTCTTTCCGGAAGCTCTAAGCGCATCAATGCCTCTGCGGTTGTAAATGTATTCTTCTCCGTGTTCAACACCGGCTGACAATATACCTTCACACGAGGGTCGTCTAAATCGCCCTTCCAATATATTTCCTGCAATTGCTGGAACAGATATCTATAATCCGTGAATGCGGTTACGGATTCTAAAGTACAGTTTTTTACCGTATTCATCGGCATTTTATTTTCTACATATTCAAAGTAATAGATATATTGCGTTCCACTTTCCACGGTATCAATGCTGTCCGTCAGGATAATCTTGTAATCATTTTTGTCCTCAGCATTGACTCTCGTAAACTCGCGGAACATGAAGTCAAGGGTCTGCTGATACTTCGGATTCTTGTCCTTCTGATACACCAAAACCATACGATTGTTACGTAGTCTAAAGCAACAGGAGTCATTGAAGAATGTATCGTTTTTACGAATAAATTCTATTGACAGCTTGCGCATTTTGTCATAACGAATCTCTGGCAGAGACAACGATATCAGCGAGAACTCCTTACCCTTCATATCATTTATGTACTCGCCAAATGCATATTGATCAAGCGTTCCTGTCTCCACATCATAGGAATTGTAGTGGAACAGGAATAACACCGCCACGATTGGTAGCGCAAATGTCACTGTTGTATAGGTTGTAGACATCTGTCCTATCTGATATGCCATAATCGTAAAGCTTAGAAGAAAAGTAAACCAGAGACTTCTATACATCTTCGCAATGAACTTCTTGCGATAAGCAATCAGAAGCACCACGATAGAAATTCCGTAATATGCATACACAAAATGGAAGACGTCGCCATAGTAGTTCTGATGAATCACGAGATTCTCATCCACATAGCATCCCCACTTAAGCATCGGAGCGATAATCTCCCCAATCGTGAATACAACACCCATTCCAATAATCGAATAGCAAAATATCTTGCGCTTTCCTTCTTCCATCTCCACGAGATTGCGGATATAGATACAGTAGCACACAAACGTCCATGTCAGAGCAGAATATGCAACCGTTCGAAGAATATACATCCCATATACATTCTCATGCGTCAAATGGTTAATCACCACATGATATCCGATGCTTGCAAGTGCAGCAATTGTCACAAGCCGACTGGCTTTTCGAAAAATACTCAGATTTTCCTTCTTCATCGTATATGTAGACTTCATAAGGATCTCTACTACAATACACAAGGCTATTGCGCTCACATCTCCTGCCATCACGTAGTTTTGATAAAACACTAAATCTTCTCCCATACGCCCAAACCTCTCTTAAGGTTACCACACTAATTTTATTGTACCTCAATTTTCTGATTTTTCAACAATTTTACCAGTTTTATCCAAATAAATGTTTTTATTACAAAAAATATGCAAAAATTTGATGAATCCCCTTTTTTATAGTATAATATAGGATAATGTATTGCCATCCGGCGTACGATATACAGGAGGTGTAATTATGGAGTTAAAATACGAATCTCTTTCTGAATCTCTTTGCAAACAATTAGAGAAGGATTTTGCATCCCA
>CAYPAM010000142.1:0-4591 GCA_964408715.1 uncultured Lachnobacterium sp. | reverse complement strand
GCACCCTCTTGCATACATTCTTAATATCTACGATGGTATGCTTCCCGCCAAACTCTCCATCGAGCGTCCATGCAACCTGTTTGGTGGAGCAAACACGCACACGGCTAGCCTTCAAGGCATACACCATCTTCGTTTCTTTGACGCTTCCGGTCAGATATCCAAGAATCTCATTGAGCTCTACTGCATCCTTTGGACTTCGAATCAGCGTCACCTCGAACTTGCCATCTCGCAGATTGACATTCTTCCCAGTCATCCCTTTAAAGCCTGCGACTGAGGTGGAGTTTGTCACCATCCCATATATAAAACGGTCATCAATAATGCGCTTGTCTGCTTCAATATGCATCAGATAATTTGGAATCGAAGACAGGCTTTTCGCCGCTGAGAGAATATATGCCAGATGTCCCAGCGAATTCTTCAATTCCTGTGGCGTCTCATAGGAAACCTCTGTAAAAATACCAAATCCCGCGATATATACAAAGTTATCCTCATTAAACTGTCCCATATCAAATTCCATTGCATACTCGCCCACAGCAGTCTTTGCCGCCTTCACAAGATTGGTTGGAATCTGAATCGAGCTGGCGAAATCATTGGTGCTTCCTGCCGGAATATATCCCAGCGGAATCTTAAGGCCTGCCTGAATCAATCCTGTAACGACCTCATCCAACGTTCCGTCGCCACCGGCACATACAATACGCTGAAAGCCCGCACCATCCTTAAGCACCTTTCTTTTTGCATCACCGCGCTTCTGCGTGGCATAGATCGTAATCTCGAATCCTGCCTTTACCATCACATCCACGATGTCTGACAGATTGCTGCGAATCGTCCCTGTTCCTGATTTTGGATTATAGATAAATAATAGTTTCTCCTGATACATATAACTCCTATCTGCTTAAGAATTTCTCCAAAGCATTTACTACTTCTGCTTCGTCATTCCCATTTGCTTCGATAGTGATAACTTTCCCCTGATCTAAGCCTAACCCCATAACGCCCATGATACTCTTGGCATTCACACTACAATTATCCATAATCAAGGCAACACTGCTGGCATATTCATTGGCGATTCCAACTAGTTCTGCTAGGGAACGAGGATCGTAGACCGATGTGGTTTTAATCATAATCTCTTTTCTCATACACAATCTCCTCTTAGATCCGCAGCGATTGCTGCAAGCCTTCGTAATCTATGATTAATGCCCGATTTCCCCACTGGCGGATTTAAGTACTGTCCCAAATCCTTCAGCGGTACATCTGGGTATTCCAATCTTACCTGTGCCATTTCCCTCAGTGGCGCCGACAGCTGGTCAAATCCCATACTGTCTCGAATGAGTTCTATATCTGCAATCTGTTTTACCGCCGCACTTACTGTCTTATTGATGTTCGCCGTCTCACAGTTCACCTGACGGTTTACAGAATTGCGCATTTCCTTTAATATTCGTACATTCTCCAGATTCATCAGTGATACATATGCTTCCATAACATTTAGCATATCCACAATCTGGGAACCATCCTTTAAATACACCACATAGTGGTTCTTTCTTTCAACAATCTTCGGCTCGGTATCAAACTCTGCCATAAGCTCCTGCAATCTTAGCGCCTGCTCCGGCGTTCGACACACGATTTCAAAATGATACGATTTATTGGGGTCACTCATGGAGCCTGACGCCATGAACGCACCTCGTATAAATGCTCGCTTGCAACACATCTTATCCAGATACAATCCCTGAATTGCCTCCACAATCCGTCTGCAATCGTCGCTGGATAACGGCTTATCAATCTCAATAGAAAATGCCCTTTTCATGAGAATCGCATACTTCTCCATCAGCATTGGATTGTCCGATTGGAAGTCTAACTCCATCGGATTATTGCTGATTCGTCCCTCCTGCATAATCATCGCCGCCAATTCAGCCACCTGACAATGCCGGCTCTTACTGTATTGCTTTGCAAGCTCTGTTTTCACATCGCTTGAAAATGACATATTATTTTCCTCTTAAAGCGTCCTTGGTGATATCTCTATGCTCCAGCCTCAAGCTATATTCGCGCTCCCCTTCCATACGTTTATATATCTCGTTTGCCAGAGTTACGGAGCGGTGCTTTCCGCCAGTGCATCCAATTGCAATCACCAACTGATTCTTTCCCTCAGAGATATAGTGTGGAATCAAGAATTCGACCATATCCTCAAATTTATCTACAAACTCTCCCGCCTCTTTACAGTTCATGACAAACTCCTGAATCTCAGGGTCATTGCCTGTCTTCGGACGAAGCTCTATATCATAATATGGATTTGGAAGGAATCTTACGTCCATTACAATATCCGAATCTGCCGGTATTCCGTACTTAAATCCAAAGGATAGAATGGTTACCATCATACTCTTATAATCCTCATTCTGGACAAAGATTTTCTCCAATTCATTCTTCAATTCTCTCGTGAGCAAATTGCTGGTATCTACAATATAATCAGCATGTTTTTTCAGGAACTCTATCTTGGCGCGTTCACGCTCAATTCCCTTATTCACACGCTCGCCTTTTGCAAGCGGATGATTGCGTCGCGTCTCCTTGTAACGCTTCACGAGTACGCTATCAGAAGCATCTAAGAACAAAATCTCGAAGGTAATATGTCCCTCTTCTAACTTCTCTAACGCCCCCTTTAGCTCTGCCAAGTCCTGACCGCTACGCGCATCCATACCAATTGCGACATTCGTATGCGCCATCGTTGCGCCACCAAACAGTTCTATAAATTTTTCAAAGAATGCCACTGGAAGATTGTCTACGCAAAAGTATCCCATATCCTCCATCATCTTCATGGCTGTACTTTTTCCCGCTCCGGACATACCGGTTACAATTACAAGTCTCATTAGAATTCTCCCATCATTTTCACTTCTGGTTCTAACTCTACCCCAAATGTCTCAAAAACCTTATGCTTAACATCTTCAATCAAACCTAGCACATCCTGCGCAGTTGCATCACCTGTATTAATTACAAATCCGCAGTGTTTTTCAGAAACCTGTGCACCACCAACCGTATAGCCACGAAGACCTGCATCCTGAATGAGCTTTCCCGCAAAATACCCTTCCGGACGTTTGAAGGTACTGCCCGCGCTTGGATACTCAAGTGGCTGTTTCTCAATACGACGTCCGCGATAATCATCCATGGCAGCTTTAATCTGCGCTTCCTCTCCACGCGTTAGCTCAAATACTGCCTCTAACACCACATACCCATGCTCTGGGATGCAGCTATAACGATAAGACAGGTCTAATTCCTCACGTGATAATGTCAGCACTTCACCCTCTGCTGTCAACACCTTCGCACTTACGATGACATCCTTAATCTCTCCACCATAAGCACCGGCATTCATAACTACTGCTCCGCCGACGGTTCCGGGAATGCCTGCTGCAAACTCAAGCCCCGTCAAGCTGTTTCTAGCAGCCTCTGCTGCAAGCTTCGATAACAGGCAACCGGCCTCTGCCACAAGACGCACCTTAGCTTCGCCTATCGTCTCTTCTACACCTACGCCATCCGCACCTCTTGCAATCGCAACTACAAGTCCACGAATCCCCTTATCTCCTACGAGGAGATTACTGCCGTTCCCAATCACGGTAACAGGGATGTCGTATTCTCTTGCAAGAGCGATAATCTCTGCGGTCTGACATATATCCGGACAAACAAACATATCCGCATTGCCTCCAATGCGGAATGTCGTGTGCTTTTTCATCGGTTCATCGAGCGATATATTCTGTTCTGGAATTATTGTAGCTAGTTTTTCAAGAAAATTCGTCAATGGTCTAAGCCTCTTTCAAAAATGCAATATATCCCTTATATGCTTCATATAAGTCTACCTTGCTGATGATTTCCCATGGAGCATGCATGTTCAGAACTGCCACGCCGCTGTCAATTACGTTCATGTCGTAATTTGCAAGGATGTAAGCGATTGTTCCGCCACCGCCCTGGTCTACCTTACCAAGCTCTGCTGTCTGGAAGGATACCTCGTTGTTATCCATAATATTACGCAGCTTTGCAACATATTCCGCATTTGCATCGTTTGAGCCGGATTTTCCTCTTGCACCTGTGTATTTGTTAAATACAAGTCCTTTTCCGAAATATGCACTGTTCTTCTTCTCCATAACCGATGGGAAGTTTGGATCAAATGCTGCGGATACGTCTGAGGAAAGAACCTTAGAATTCTTCATCGCACGACGCACAGCAAGCTCGGAATATGTGCCTGCAAGGTTCATGACTTCTGCCACACAGTTTTCAAAGAACCTGGACTGCATGCCGGAAGCACCTACGCTTCCGATTTCTTCTTTATCTACTAACAGACATACACTTGTGTATTCTGGTGTACCTACTTCTAGCATTGCACGGTAAGATGGGTAAGCACATACTCTGTCGTCATGTCCATAACCCATAATCATGCTGCGGTCAAGACCATAATCTCTCGCTGGACCTGCTGGTACAACTTCGATTTCTGCGGAAAGGAAATCTTCTTCGTCCATTCCGTAGGTCTCTTCTAAGATGCGTAAGATATTGCCTTTTACTTTGTCTTTTACCTTTTCTTCTGCGTCTTCATCCTCTGTCATTGGGATGCTTCCGATGAGAA
>CAYPAM010000141.1:0-4604 GCA_964408715.1 uncultured Lachnobacterium sp. | reverse complement strand
AAACGATTCGTCTTGTTTTCCCAGAACTGACAGAAGAAAGACGTAAGGATTTAGCAAAAGATGTTAAGAAAAAAGGCGAAAATGCAAAGGTAGCAATTCGTAATATCAGACGTGATGCAATTGATCATGTAAAGAAGCTTGGCAAAACAGATGGTATTTCAGAGGATGAAATCAAAGGCTTAGAAGACAGCATTCAGAAGCTGACAGATAAGTACATTGTTGATATCGACAAGGCTGTTGAAGTAAAAACAAAAGAAATTCTTACAGTATAGCAATGGAGGGGTTGTTCCGACAACCCCTTTTATGTATATAGCAAGTAAAATTAGTGTTAATTGGTCAAGAGGGAGAGAAATAGACAATGAAGATTCCTGAGCATGTGGCGATTATTTTAGATGGTAATGGAAGATGGGCAAAAAGCAAAGGGCTTCCACGTAATGCGGGACATACAGCCGGTGCAAAGAACGTAGAAACAGTATGTCAGG
The DNA here is from genome assembly GCA_964408715.1 of uncultured Lachnobacterium sp. GTDB lineage: Bacteria > Bacillota > Clostridia > Lachnospirales > Lachnospiraceae > Roseburia. The sequence continues at coordinate 4,122 of CAYPAM010000141.1, read as the reverse complement.
CAGCGGATGAACTTGGAATCAAGTACTTGACGCTGTATGCTTTTTCAACAGAGAATTGGAGTCGTCCGGAGGCGGAAGTAGAAGCGCTTATGAATCTGTTGGAAGCCTATCTAAAGAATTGTGTTAAGACGGCGGATAAGAATAATATGCGCGTACGTGTCATTGGTGAGATTGGAAGATTATCGGAAAAGTTTCAAGCCAGAATCAAAGAATTAGAGGAGGCTTCTAGTGTTAACACAGGGCTTAATCTTACGATTGCGATTAATTATGGCAGCCGTGATGAGATGATTCGTGCGATGAAGAATATGATGATGGATGAAAAGGAAGGAAAGCTTTCTATTGAGGATGTTACAGCAGAAAGATTTTCTGCCTATTTAGATACAAAGGAGCTACCAGATCCGGACCTGTTAATTCGTACAAGTGGAGAACAGCGCTTATCGAATTATTTGTTATGGCAGCTTGCTTATAGCGAATTCTATTTTACAGATGTTCCATGGCCGGATTTCCATAAGAAAGAATTGGAACTTGCTGTGGAAGCATATAATAAGAGAGACCGTAGATATGGTGGATTAAAAGAAGAATAATTATTCAAAAGAGTAAAGTTTAGGGGGACCGAGTATGTTTTTACCTCGTTTGATAAGCGGAGCCGTAATGCTGGTTCTGGCAATTGTTTTGATTCTTTGTGGTGGCAACGTGTTGTTATTTGCCACAATGCTGATATCCTTGATTGGGATGTTTGAATTGTATCGTGTGTTTAAGATTGAGAAAACATCTCTCGCGGTGGTTTCTTATCTAATTACGATTTTGTTCTATTGTAATTTATGCTGGCAGTGGATTGCAGATCCATTTATGCTGATAATGGGGCTTTTGATAGCTCTTATGTTTATTTATGTGCTGTCTTATCCAAAGTATGAGGCTAAGCATATTATGTCAGCATTTTTTGGCATGTTCTATGTGGGAATTATGCTGTCTTATGTGTATCAGATTCGTGTATTGGAGAATGGGTTATATCTTGCGTTTTTGATTTTCATCTGCTCCTGGGGCTGTGATACTTGTGCTTATTGTGTAGGTATGCTAATTGGAAAGCACAAAATGTCACCAATCTTAAGTCCAAAGAAGTCCATTGAAGGCGCAGTAGGTGGCGTGCTTGGAACAGCACTTCTTACAGCAATCTATGCATATGTATTTCGTGCACAGATGGGTATTGAATATGTGGAAATCATTATTCTGGTTATTATTTCTGCAATTGCAGCGCTTATCTCTATGGTAGGAGATTTGACAGCGTCTGCGATTAAGCGAAATTATGATATCAAGGATTATGGGAAGCTAATTCCGGGACATGGCGGAATCATGGATAGATTTGACAGTATGATGATTACCGCTCCGATTATATACTACTTAGCGACATGGTTCATGTAGCTAAGTAATAAATATCGAAGCAGTAAACGGGGATGCGCAGCTCGCACAGAGGAAGATAATTGCTTTGCGATTCTGCTTGTGCGTGTGAATTTTGCAAGCAAAATTTAATCTCTATGCTGCATCTAAGGAGGTAAATTTATGAAGAAAATCGCGATATTAGGTTCGACAGGTTCGATTGGAACACAGACATTGGATGTGGCAAGAGAACAGGGCGATATAGAAGTTGTTGCATTATCCTGTGGTGGCAATATAAGACTGATGGAAGAGCAGATGCGCCAGTTTCATCCAAAACTTGTTAGCGTATGGGATGAAGCGGATGCCAAAGCACTTCGTGAGAATACAAAGGATATGAATATAAAAATTGTAGCTGGTATGGATGGTCTCCTTGAGGTGGCTATACATCCGGAATCGGAGATTCTCGTAACAGCTATCGTAGGAATGCTTGGAATTCGTCCAACCATCGCTGCAATTGAAGCCGGCAAGGATATTGCGCTTGCCAATAAGGAGACACTTGTTACAGCCGGACATATTATTATGCCGCTGGCACGTAAGCATAATGTTGCAATCCTGCCGGTTGACAGTGAGCACAGTGCGATTTTCCAGTCTTTGAATGGCGAGCATGGCAATCGCATCAACAAGATTCTTTTAACCGCTTCTGGTGGGCCATTCCGTGGCAAGAAGAGGGAAGAGCTTCTGGATATCCAGGTGGAGGATGCGTTGAAGCACCCAAACTGGGCGATGGGAAGAAAGATAACCATTGATTCCTCTACGCTTGTCAATAAAGGCTTGGAAGTCATGGAGGCAAAATGGTTATTCGACGTGGACCTAGACCGTATTCAGGTGGTCGTTCATCCACAGAGTGTGATTCATTCTGCGGTAGAGTATGAGGATGGTGCAGTCATTGCGCAGCTTGGTACTCCGGACATGAGACTTCCAATTCTGTACGCGTTGTATTATCCTAACAGAAGACCGCTGTCTGGAAAGAGATTGGATTTGTTCTCCTTAGCAAATCTTACCTTTGAAGAACCAGACGTGGAGACCTTTACCGGCCTAAAGCTGGCGTATGAGGCAATGACACGTGGTGGCAATATTCCGGTTGCGTACAATGCGGCGAATGAAAAGGCAGTCAGCCTTTTCCTAAATCGTAAGATTAAATATCTCGAGATTACAGAGATTATTGAAGAAACAATGAAAGAAACTGGATTTATTGAGAATCCAACGCTTGAACAGATTTTAGAAACAGAGCAGGAAGCTTATGAGTTCATAAGTAGTAGGTGGTAATTTGAATATTGTAATTGCAATTTTAGTTTTTAGTATACTTATTTTATTTCATGAATTAGGACATTTTACATTGGCAAAAGCCAATGGGATTCGTGTCAATGAGTTTTCTCTTGGCCTTGGACCAACAATTGTTGGTTTTACCAAGGGAGAGACCAAATATTCTTTAAAGCTTCTGCCTTTTGGTGGAGCTTGTATGATGGAGGGAGAAGACGAAGATTCGAATGACGACCGTGCGTTCAATAAGAAAAGCGTATGGGCAAGAATCAGCGTTGTAGCTGCTGGTCCAATCTTTAACTTTATTATGGCACTTGTCTTTTCCATTGTACTGATTAGTTGTGTAGGAGTTGATAAACCAGTGCTTACAGACGTCATTGACGGATATCCGGCACAGGAGGCTGGTCTTTTAGGTGGCGATGTCATTGTTAAGATGGGCGGAAAGAACATCAATTTCTATAAAGAAGTAAGCGCGTTTGCAACCTTCCATGTGGGAGAGCCTGTTGAAATCGTTTATGAGAGAGACGGAGAGCGATACACAACAACCCTGACACCAAAATACGATGAGGAGGAAGGTCGCTATCTATATGGCTTTCTTTCAAGTGGTGGAAGAGAACATGTGGGCATTTTTGAAACGATATATTACAGCTTCTGTGAGCTGGGATATTATATTGATGTTACAGTTCAAAGTGTAGGTATGATGTTGACCGGAGGAGTATCTGTCAATGAGATGAGTGGTCCGGTTGGTATCGTGCAGAGCATGGGACAGGTATATGATGAATCGATGCAAAACGGTGGCTATTATTATGTGTTCTTAAATATGCTCAATTGGACGATTATGCTGTCAGCAAACCTTGGCGTTATGAACCTTCTTCCAATTCCTGCATTGGATGGCGGAAGACTGGTGTTTTTGATTATTGAGGCAATTCGAAGAAAGCCAATTGATCCGAACAAAGAAGGCATTGTTCATATGATTGGAATTATCTTACTATTCATTTTGATGTTTGTGGTTATGTTTAATGATATTCGTAAACTATTTATTTAACGTCATAGATATGTGTTGACTTTTAGGAGGCATAAATGATGGAAAAGAGAATGACAAAAGAGGTTCATATTGGTAATCGTGTAATTGGTGGAGGCAGTCCAATTCTGATTCAGTCCATGACGAATACAAAGACAGAGGATGTGGCTGCTACCGTAGCACAGATTCAGAGGTTAACCAAGGCGGGATGTGATATCATCCGTTGTGCAGTACCAACTATGGAGGCGGCAAAGGCATTAGCTGAGATTAAGAAGCAGATTGAGATTCCGCTTGTTGCAGATATTCATTTTGACTATAAGCTTGCTATCGCAGCGATGGAAAACGGTGCGGACAAGATTCGTATTAACCCGGGTAACATTGGTAGTGTAGACCGTGTAAAAGCAGTT
>CAYPAM010000140.1:0-4669 GCA_964408715.1 uncultured Lachnobacterium sp. | reverse complement strand
CGCGAAGAAGAAGGCTGGTTTGGACAAAAAGTTCATTGGCATCATAGCTGCTGCAGTGGTTCTGGTAGTTGTGATTGTCGGTGTAGTAGGGTTCAATATCTATGAAAGCAGTGTTATCTATAAGGTCTGTCGTGTAGAGGCAGGCATTGAGGTAACGGTAGAAGATTTCTTAAAGACGCCAGATGAAAATGCTGCTTTTACGGAGGACAGCGACGTGATTGACCCAACCGTACCGGGAGAATATCACTTAAAAATCAAAAAAGGCGCGTTTACACATGCTTGTACGCTTTATATTCAGGATACGACAGCTCCGGTCGTAGAGGTACAGCCTCTGGTTATTAGATATGGAGACACCTGTACAGCTATGGATTTTGTGAAAAAGCTAGACGAGGTTACTGCAACAACGGTTGAATTTGCGACAGAGCCTGATTTTTCCAAGTTAGATGGTCAGGCAGTGCAGATTGTAGTCACGGATGCTGGTGGCAATGTAGTAACACTGGATACCCAGCTTGCGGTTTCGCCGGTAGTTCCATCCTTGTCCATTGAGATTGGTGATGATATGCCGGAGCTTTCGGATTTTGTATTAGTAGATGGAGAAGCCTCCTTTGTGGTAAGCGGCGAATCAGAAATCGATATGACAGTGCCAGCAGTTCATAAGATTATTATTGAAGTAAATGGTAGCCAGTATACTTCGGAACTGCATGTTTTGGATACAACTCCTCCAGTCCTTGCAGTGGAGGATGTGACCTGGTTTACCAATGTTGAACTTGACCCGGGCAAGTTTGTGACAAGCTGTGAGGATATTACGACGGTGCAGTATACCTATGAGACAGCACCGGATTATACGCTCCTTGGTACACAGACCGTAACCATTGTAGCTACAGATGGGGGAGGCAATGCGTCGAAACAGACTGCCAATCTTACCCTTGAGGCAGATACAGAAGCGCCAAAGATTAAAGGCGCGAGAGATAAGACTGTCTATGTCGGGGAGGCTGTATCGTATCGTTCGGGTGTGACAACAACCGATAATACCGGTGTAGAAGCAACACTTAGCGTTGATTCTAGTGCAGTCAATGTCAATGAAGTGGGAAAATACAAGGTAGTATACACAGCTACAGATGCCGCAGGCAATTCTACAAGTACAACAATTACACTTACGGTAATTAATCGTACTTATAGCTTAGAGGATGTCAACAAATTGGCAGATGATGCTTTGGCAACGATTATCAAGGATGGTATGACAAACCGTGAAAAGGCAGAAGTCATATATAAATATATTCAGTCTCACGTTGGATATGTCAGCTATTCTGAGAAGGGGGACTATATCAAGGCTGCCTATGAAGGACTTGCAACAGGAAAGGGCGACTGCTATGTATATGCCTCTGTTGCAAAGGTAATGCTGACACAAGCGGGACTTATTAATATGGATATCGAGAGAATTCCAGAGGGTGATGCGATGCATTACTGGAATCTGGTAGATTTGGAAGATGGACATGGATGGTATCATTTTGATACAACACGTCGTGCGGACGGAACAAAGTTCTGTCTATGGGATGATGCAAGTATCAAGGAATACTCAGATGCTCATAATAATTCACATAATTATGACAGAAGTCTGTATCCGGATATTCCATAAAAAGGGGTAGTATAAATGAAACGATTAGGTATAATTGGTGGTCTTGGACCTATGGCTACGGCTTATTTTCTGCATATGATTGTGGAAATGACCGATGCGAAAACTGATCAGGAACACATCGAGGTGTTGTTGCACAGCAAGCCACAGATTCCGGATCGTACAAGATTTATATTGGGGCTAAGTGAGGATAGCCCAATGCCTCATTTTCAAGAGGTAGGAAGACAACTCGTAGAGCAAGGCGCGGATGTAATCGTAATTCCCTGTGTCACGGCTCATTTTTTCCAGAAACAGCTAGAGCAGGATATTGCATGTCCAATCATTCATGCGATTGAAGAAACTGCAAAATACCTTCAGTCCGAGGGCATTTTGCAGGTGGGGATTATGGCGACAGACGGAACGATTGAGAGCCAGTTGTTTCCGACGATATTAGAAAAATATGGAATTACCTGTATTGTGCCTGCCAAGGAGGGACAGAAGAAGGTAATGCATATCATATATAACAATGTAAAACAAAGCCTTCCGATTGAAATGGATAAGTTTGCGGAGGTTTCTAAGGAGCTGTTTGACAAGGGTGCGCAGGTGATTTTGCTGGGCTGCACCGAGCTTTCTATGGCAAAGAGAGACCACGCACTAGGCGCTGGCTACCTTGATGTGATGGAGGTGCTGGCAAGACAGGCGGTAATTACCTGTGGAACATTAAAACCGGAATATGAACATTTGATTACAAAGTGAGGAAATTATGCAAAATCACGTATTAGACTATTTGAATGATATTGTAACAAAGAAACCAGACAAGCTTGCTTTTGCAAACGATGTGGAAGGAATGACCTTCCAGCAGATTTATGACCAGAGCAGAGCGGTTGGTACTTATCTGTATCAGAAGGGTGTATATCACAAGCCAGTTGTTGTGTTTATGAATAAGCATCCAAAGGAAGTAACCGCATTCTTCGGTGTCATTACAGCAGGTGACTTCTATGTCCCAATCGATGAAGAAATGCCGGCAGGCAGAATCCAACTGATTCTCGACAATGTGCAGGCACCAGTTATTATCTGCGATGAAAAAACAAAGGAAATCGCAGACACCTTCAACTTCCAGGGAGAAATCGTACTATACGATGATATCTGCAAGACTTTCGTGGATGCAGACGCTTTATCAGAGATTCATGATAAGGCAATCGATACAGACCCAATCTATATCGTATTTACATCCGGCTCCACAGGTATTCCAAAGGGGGTTGCCGCATGTCACAGATCGGTTATCGATTATATTGAGCAGCTGTCAGAAACATTGGAATTCAATGAGGATACAGTATTTGGTAACCAGACACCATTGTATTTTGATGCATGCTTAAAGGAACTTTATCCAACATTGAAATTCGGTGCAACGACTTATCTTATTCCAAAGAGTTATTTCAAGATGCCGGTCAAGCTGGTGGAATTCTTAAATGAGCATCAGATTAACACCGTATGCTGGGTAGTATCTGCGCTTACGATGATTTCTGCTTTTGGAACCTTCAAGACCGTAAAACCAGAATATCTGCATACCATTGCATTCGGTAGCGAGGTATTCCCAATCAAGCAGTTTAAGGCGTGGAGAGAGGTTCTTCCAGAAGCGAAATTCACAAACCTCTATGGACCAACAGAGGGAACCGGTATGTGTTGCTTCTATAAGGTAAACCGTGAGTTTGAGCTTGGAGATGTAATTCCAATTGGTCGTCCGTTCAAAAATACAGAGATTATTCTGTTGAATGAGAAGAACGAGCGCGCGGCAGCAGGAGAGGTTGGCGAAATCTGTATTCGCGGTACATCCGTAACGCTCGGTTATTATAACAACTTCGAAAAGACCAATGAGGTATATGTACAGAATCCGCTGAATACGGCATATCCGGAGCTGATTTATCGAACCGGCGATTTGGGTAAGCTCAATGAATACGGCGAATTGGTATTCGTTTCAAGAAAAGATTATCAGATTAAGCATATGGGACACAGAATCGAGCTTGGTGAAATCGAAGTGAATGTCAACATGCTCGAAGATGTAAAGCTCGCGGGCTGTATCTATGATGATGTAAAGGGCAAAATTGTATTGTATTATGTAGGAACTATCACAGACAAGGATTTGACAATCCTGTTGAAAGAGAAGCTTCCTCGCTATATGTTACCAAACAGAATTATTCAATTAGACGAAATGCCATTGACGGCAAACGGAAAAATTGATAGAGTAACATTGAAAAAGATGTATCAGCAGTAAAGGAGTATTAACATGAAGAAATTAGTAGTATCTATGTGTCTGCTCGCAACATGCGTACTCGTAGGATGCGGTGGCGACAATGAAAAAGTAATAGGCACAGACAACAATTCTCAGAAGGAAAGCGAAAAGGATACCAGCGTAACAGGAACAGGTTATGTATTCAAATCGGGAGAGGCAACCATTGTGATTGATGCAGAAGCAGCTCCAATTCTGGAAGCTTTGGGAGAAGCAACTTCTTATTATGAGTCACCAAGCTGTGCTTTCGGTGATTTGGACAAGATGTACACATATCCTGGATTTGAACTGGATACTTATTCACTGAACAATACCGATTACATCTCAGCAGTTATTTTCTTTGATGACTCTGTAACAACTGCAGAGGGTGTATGTATCGGTGATGCTGCTTCAAAGGTAAAAGAAGTATATGGTGAAGCTACTTCAGAGACATCCACTATGCTTTCATACGAAAAGGATCAGACAAAGCTTTGCTTTATCATTCAGGATGGTGTAGTTATTTCTATCGAATATAGAACTATGATTCTTGGATAATTGTTGAACGATTAATATCCCGAAAAGAGGCTGTTGCAAAATGGGTTTTCCCCAAAAATCCGTGGCGCAACAGCTTTTTTGTATCCAGATGATAGATGTAGCCTGCCACCACTCCCCCCTTGCCGTGTATGTTATAGGAAAATGCCATAGTCCTTAAAGAGCTTTCTGCTAGAAGCTTTTATGTCTTTCATCCGCTTCGACAATCCGCGATGGACTGTACGTGGGCGAGCAACACA
>CAYPAM010000139.1:0-4669 GCA_964408715.1 uncultured Lachnobacterium sp. | reverse complement strand
TGCGCATCCTTAGCGGAGCGTCTTTTTGCTTTATAGGAATTTCCTATAAAGCAAATAAGGGCCTGTTGCGCCACGGATTTCGATGTCGAAATCCATTTTGCAACAGCCCCCTATTGAAAGGCATTATAATGCGCGAATTGATTCTACCGGTTTCTTCTTTGCAGCATTCCATACTGGAAGGAATGTTGCAACAACTGCGGTTACAAAGGCAACCGCAAGCAATACGCCGAATGATAGTGGTCCAAATACGAACAATGAAGCTCGAATTAAGGATACTAAAACTTCATTAATCAACGCACAACATGCAATGCTTCCAACTAATGATACTACCACGCAAATGGCGGTAATAACAAAGGATTCTGAGAAGAATATCTTGAATACGTCAATACTTCTTGCACCAACGGCTCGCAGGATACCAATCTCACGTTTCTTGTAAGAAATAGAAACGGAGATAAAGTTTGAAAGCAGTAATGCCGCAAATACTGCTAATACAAGGCCTACATACAGGAATACCTTGGACAATTCTTGTACGATACTATCTACCGTTTTTAAATTGGTGATAAGATTGCTTGACAGCACACTCTTGCTTCCATCCTCATCATATCCGTTTTTGCTGTTTACCGTCCATAATCTATCTGTTACTTCATCTGAAGCATCATATGGCAGATATAAAATGCTATACAACGCATCATCCGGTTCTACATAATTTGAAATATATTCATCATAATACTGAACGTTTGCTTTGTAGGTTTCCCACAGACTTGCTGCTGTAGCATCGTTGAATAATAGCTTTTCATGATAAGTCAGGGAGGATGGAATCCAGATTCCAATTACCTTGTACTCCTTAATCTCTCCTATCTGGTTTGCTTCATATTCGTCAAAAAGCTTTGCACCAATCAGCAGCTCTCTGCCGTTACCGATAAGTCCCTGAACCAATTCCTGAATCTTAGCATCTAACTCCTCGTCCGTATATTCCTCATAGTAATAGAGACCTGTTTCTGCGTTCACAGACTCCTCTCCACGATTGGTAATCTGTGTCAGCAGATTCTGCAGCTCTGCACTCATGCTATCACTATGATATTCCTGCAATATACTACAGAATAAGTCTAAAGAAATAATTACTTCACCATCGCCCGGTTCCGTCTTCGAAGCATCAAAGGTAACAAAACGTCCGGATTGTGCATTCTTGGTATATCCAGAGAAGCCTGCGTTACTCCACTCCGGGAATCGGTAGGTGTTTTGTTTGGCGAATCCCAAATCCACTACCATTCGATGTGTAGAGAATTCATCCATGCCATAGTAATAGGTTTCTTCCAATGCAATCTCAGCCAAACGCTCCTTAGACACAAACGCAACCATATGTAATCCGTCCTGTAGCTCGCTATAGAGGTTGCTATAAAGCTGATAATCGTCGATTCTTTCAGACTCTTTGAGTATCTCATACTGTTCTGGAATTTTTCCGCTATCAAAAATACCTACAACCGTATAACTAGTTCCGTTTATCTCAATCTGTTTGCCAAGAATATCCTCCGGCTGTGTTACTTCCATGATTTGACCGGTTGTTTTATCATATGCCTTACAATTACAGATCACGTCTGCGGTATAGGAAGAAATACAGATTTCGTTCTTATTCTGTGGATAGGTTCCGGTTATCTTTTGACGAAGACTATTCTCCTCATCCAAGTAAGCCATGCTTGAAATCTCATTCATCCAATAGGAAGTCGCACTCGACTGTGTATTTACGTTATACCAGCCACTTACTCCGCCAAAGGTGTTTTCTCCATAGATAGCAGCCATCTCTTTTAGTTCTTCGTTTGTGAACTTCGTATCCATATCCATGGAATACTCATAGGTTTCCCCCTGATAATTCCAGATATTCGTAACCTCATAAGCCTTACCCATCTTCACCCAGTTATATCCGGAATCCTGTAAGGACTGCTTGAAGGTTGACTCACTATCATAGAATGTCATCGTCGACAGCATACCGAAGAAAATAAATGCTACCGTACACAGCAATATCGTAAATGCCAGACGAATTGGTTTCGTCTTCATACTAGATACACCGATTTTAACCGCATGACGAATTGGTAGCTTCGAACGAATAAAACGGCTATCCTCCGGACGGTACTGCTTCGGCTCTACCGGAAGCTCTTCGGAATTACGGAAGACTTCCATTCCACCATCTTCACGAATGTGATTGGTTTCCTTGAAATTCTTAATCTCCTGCTCACCAGTTGCGATAATCACATCATGCTCTGCTTTTTGAAGAAAGTTTTTAATCTCTTCAAAATCCGTTTCGCTAAGCATTGCACCATTTCTTACGCACAAAGTATCGCCAAATACACTGATGTTAGAGCTTATGTCTTCGCGCTCCTCCTGCGTCTTGGTTACGTCCGATATCACCTTGCCATCCTTCAGCTCGATGATTCGGTCACCATAGGTCTCCGCAAAGTCACGGTCATGCGATACAACGATAACAAGCTTATCCTTGGACAACTTCTTTAAGGTATCAAATACCTGCTTACCTGTTTCCGAATCTAACGCACCTGTTGGTTCATCCGCCATAATAATTTCTGGCGACTTAACCAAAGCACGGGCAATCGCGATACGCTGTTTCTGACCACCGGATAATGTATTTGGCTTACGCTTTGCAAAGCCTGCCAAATCCACCTGTTCCAGAAGCTGTGCGATAACCTTTTTATCCTTTGGTTTTCCCTGCAGCTCTAACGCAAGCGCTATATTATCCTCTACGGTAAATTCATTTAAAATATTGTACTCTTGGAAAATAAATCCGACAAAGGTATTACGGTAACTGTCAAAATCGCTCTGACTAAAAGCATTGCTGCTCCGTCCCTTTACGATAATTGCTCCGCTGGTTGGTGAATCCAATCCACCACACACATTCAGTAACGTAGACTTACCGCTACCGCTCTTGCCCAGCAAGAAGACCATTCCCTTTTCCGGAAACTGAATACAGACATCATCAAGGGCTTTTACATCTGCGCCGCCCTTGGTTTTGTAGATTTTTGTCAAATGTAGTGTCTCTAGCATTTTCACAATCTCCTCTCCTAACGTTAAGGAGATTGTGACACACTTGAGATATAATTACAAGAAATTAAAACTTAAAATACTTTAAGATTTTTTTAAGGTCATTTTACTTGTCCTGCTTTTTGCCCATTAACGCCGCAAGACACCAAACTACACCCAATAAGATTCCTGCTGTTATATTCTGGAATATCAGATAGCCGAGTGCTCCAAATACAAGTCCAAGTCCGATTGCCATAATAATTCTTTTTGCGCTCATAGTATTTCTCCTTTTCTTAACGAACCTTTTTTCCATACATATATGTGACAAAATAAATCACCGAAGCCAAAATCACAATCATCGGACCAGTTGCCACATTGGTATAATAGGACACAATCAGTCCCACCACACCGGAAAATACGGAGAATATCAAAGAAAACAGATGATACTCCCGCATATTATTTGATATATTTCTTGCAGATGCCGCTGGCAAAATAAGAAGCGCATTGATAATCAGGATTCCTACCCATTTGATAGAAAGCATAACGATTAACGCTACCAGCACAGCAAATAGATTGTCCATAAGCTTCACCGGAATCTGTTTGCTCTTAGCCACGGTTCTGTGAATACAAATCGCATTCAGGAAGTTAAATCCGAATATCCAAAACAGAATTGTAATCACAAAAATAATCGCAAGATAGACTATCTCTGTCTTCGTAATGCTTAGGATATCTCCTACTAAAATCGCAGAATATTTACTAAAGTTTCCACCTGACGACAGTATCGCTAAGCCAATTGCCACAGAGCAGGACGAAAATACCGAAATAATTGTATCCGTCGATGCCACATTGCTACTGCTGATTTTATTTAAGAGCAATGCAAATACCACCGCAAAAATCACCATGGATATGGTCGTATCCTGCATACCACATACGACACCCACTGCAATTCCAGTCAGCGCAGAATGTCCCAGCGCATCCGAAAAATACGCCATCTTTTTATTCACAATCATGGTTCCAAGAATCCCAAACAACGGCGTAATAATCAGCACCGCAAGCAAGGCATTCTTCATAAATTCATAATCAAGCCAGGAGGTCCAATCAATCATTATTCTTGTCCTCCTTTATCCAGTTTTCTTCATTTCCGGTTGCAAACACCTGAGCAAATTCCGGGCTTTCGAATAGCTCTTTTACCGAGCCCTGCTTTACAACCGTTTTATCCAAAAGCACCACATGATCGGCGTATCTTCTTACATAATCCAGATCATGCGAGATAAGAATAATCGCCAAATCATAGTGCGACTTGAGATAATCCATTGTCTTATAGAACAACTCCATACCATTCTTATCAATACCGGATACCGGCTCATCGAGTAATAACAGCTTAGGCTTGTCCATAATCGCCATAGACAAAAGCACCCTCTGAAGCTGTCCGCCAGACAGATTACAGACCTGCTTATCAATCAAATCCGCTGCCTCAAATACCTCCAGATTCTGCTTAATCTCCTCATAGATTCGTTTGTTCTTTGGCAAAAACACCGGATAACGATATTGATAGCTTGCAATCAAATCATAGACACTGACCGGTGTATTCTTCTCAATATTGATATTCTGTGGAACATAACCAATCTTCAGTTCCTTCATC
>CAYPAM010000138.1:0-4795 GCA_964408715.1 uncultured Lachnobacterium sp. | reverse complement strand
CCGATATGTATATTCTGATAGCAGCGCTTGTTACACTTTTCCTACCAATGTTTTTTAATAGTAACTTTCATTTAGAGGGAATGGATTGGGAATCTGTAATTGCTATTATTTCAATGGGATGTTTTATTTTATATGATAATAGACGTAAAAGAGATAAAACTGAAAAGAAAGCAGAAGAATAAAGGTGTTCTTAGTTATACAAATTAGGGCTGTCGACTTGGACAGCCCTAATTTACTGTACACAATGGATTACTCTGCCTCATGTACTTCATTTAACAACTGTACCTTGAGGTCATATAACTTCTGAGAAAGGTCAACTCTAGGTAACTGAGCAAAGGAGAATCGCTTAGAACCATCCCAAAGAGTATCCTTTTCTTTGTTACAATATTTACGAATATCCATAACCTTTGGAGAATGGTATATAGCCTCTCCTTTTTTGATAACTGGGATAAGAAGCTCGCGCATCGTGTAGGTTCCGCCAGCAAGCTTGGTCTTTTTCCAAGGTGCATTAGGGTCGAAGAGCACAAGCTCTTTTGCGTCATCATAAACCTCATCTGCAAGGGTAATCAGGTCTGCAATAATCTTGTTATTTGCCTTGTCGTAGACGCGATATACCGTCTTGTTTCCAGGGTTTGTAACCTTCTCGATGTTTTCAGACTTCTTAATCTTTGGAATGAAGTTACCATTCTTGTCCGTGATGGCAGCCAGCTTGTATACGCCACCGAAGGATGGGCAGTCCTTAGAAGTAATCAGGTTGGTGCCAACACCCCAGGAGGTAATGGTTGCCCCCTGACTCTTTAAGGATTCAATCAAGTATTCATCTAAGTCATTGGAAGCGGCAATCACAGCATCGGTAAAGCCTGCTTCGTCTAACATCTTACGTACTTCTTTGGACAGGTAAGCAAGGTCGCCACTGTCCATACGAACTCCGTAGCTCTTTGGATGGATGCCGGCCTCGCGCAGTTCGGTGAACACGCGAATTGCATTTGGCACGCCGGAATGGAGTGTATCATAGGTATCAACCAGCAGGGTGCAGGCGTTTGGATAAAGCTCTGCGTAAGTTTTGAATGCGGTATATTCATCTGGAAAACTCATAATCCAGCTATGTGCGTGAGTTCCAAGAACCGGTACGTCAAACATCTGACCAGCCAGAACATTGGAAGTGCCCTTGCAACCGCCAATCATAGCGGCGCGTGCGCCGTATACGCCGGAGTCAGGACCCTGTGCGCGGCGAAGACCGAATTCCATTACGCCGTCGCCCTGTGCTGCATAGCAGACACGAGAGGCTTTGGTGGCGATAAGACTCTGATGATTTATGATATTCAGAAGGGCTGTCTCAATAAGCTGCGCCTCCATAATTGGTGCAACGACTTTTACCATAGGCTCACGAGGGAACATTACGGTTCCTTCCGGAAGGGCGTAGATATCGCCTGAGAAGCGGAAGTTTGCCAGGTATTCCAAGAAGTCTTCATCGAAGATGTTGAGGCTTCTTAGGTATGTGATATCGTCCTCGTCAAAGTGCAGGTGTTCAATATATTCGATGACCTGTTCAAGCCCGGCGAAGATGGCATAACCGCCTTTGCTTGGGTTGCTTCTGTAAAAGGCATCAAATACAGCCATGTCGTTGTTTCCGGCTTTGAAATACCCCTGCATCATGGTTAATTCGTATAAATCCGTTAATAAGGTAAGATTCAATGTGCTCATAGACAAATCCTTTCCTTTGTGCATTGTATTGATAATATTTTAGCACGTTGGAACAATTTTACAATAAATATTTTTGTTGCCAGAATATACCATTTAGAGTAAAATTTACATAGGAGTCGCGGGCGACTTATTACAAAGGGGAGAAGAGGAGAAAAACTATGAGCGAAACAAATCTAAACGAAGAGTACACCGTACCAGAGGAAGAGATTTCAGTGGAAGAAGTTGTAGCTGAAGAGAGCCAGAAAACAGGCGCAGCAACAGCCGCGCTTGTATTCGGAATTTTGGCGCTGATTACGACATTATTCATTATTAACTATGTCTTTGGACTAATTGGAATTATCTGTGGAATTGTATTTTTGGTGAAAAAGTACCATACAAAGGGCAAAAAAAGAGCAATTACTGGTCTTGTATTAGCCATTCTGTCGGTTGTCATTAGTACGAGCGTATGGGTAGGTACATATATTTATCTGACAACAACCGATTTGAATACGTTGCTTTCAGATATTAGTAACGTGGTTGCAAGCGCAACCGGTGGAGAGATAAATCTGGAGCAGCAGGTGGCAGATGCGGTAAATTTAAGAATCCAGGCCGCAGTTACAGAAACGCCAGAGTTAAAAGCCGTTGAGCAGGTGCTTGGCAAAGAATTAAACTATGACACAATCAAGGAATTCGTGGGAGAAGACCTAAGCGTCGAGAAGATTCAGAAATTCATGGGTGACGGCATTGATGCAAGCAAGCTTAACGAAGTAATGGAAAATGTAAACTACGAAGCAGTTATGGAATCCTTGGATAACGAGCTATCATACAAGAAGCTGGAAGAAAAAATCGGCAAAGATTTCACTTATGATGAGCTGATGGAATATTTATCACAGTATCAGAATTAATAATGATTGGCTGTTATTTAGTTGAATATCATGATAGTTATATGCATAGCGCATTGGAAAGCTTTAGTGTTAGCAAGGCTAAAAAATATTGTATACAGAATGGAAGGTATGGTGCTGCGAGAAGTCATCTAATCAAGGAACTCTTCAATTCCAAATAGCACATAAAATTTACCAAATAGCACCGATGTATTGTAGAAAAGGAGATTGAATGCTAACATGCTCTTGGATAAACGCGTTACCAAAAGTCTGTTGGAATATGACATATGGATGGTTTTTTGGAAGGAAAGATAATGAGCAAGCGATAAAAGCAACCAGAATATGTGGAATATTAGTCATTATAATAGGACTGATATGTTTATAATACGTTGTATAATTGGGTGACATTTGATTTCTAGAGAGGAGAGTTTTATGAAAAAAATTCTGAAGTGGAGCGTGGGAATAATAGCGGTGTTTTTAATTTGTGTACTGAGTGTGGGAGCACTATTTATTACATCAACATATTCTGTCAGTGAGTCTTTTTCCTATTGTGAAGACAATACTCATGTAGAAGCAGAAGAGTTCTATGTCTCAGAGATCAGTCAATTAGAAGGATACCGATTCTATGTGGCGTGTGGTCAAGATGAAACATCCGGTCAGGAAATGTTTATATTTAGGAAAAAACTTCTGTTGGGTATTTTTGATATTGACAGATATGAATTTATACATCATGTAGCGGGAAGCCCAAATCAGCCGGTGTCGTCACTTGAGTTTGATGCAAAAGGAACCTATGCGAAGGAAGAAACGGGAGTAGTGCTTTTCTTTTCATCTAATAAGCAGAATATATCTAGTTATCAAATTTCATATCAGGAAAACGCAAGGTATTGTGAAGTTACTGGATATGTAGCGACAGAAATGCCTTTCGCAACTGCTATGGTAGGTGTGGGGAACAGTGAGTATTCTAACAAGATATATTTGGGTGCTATCTTTTACAATGAAGATAATGATGTGATTGCAACAAAAGGAAATGTAGAACATTTGTTGCTGGAAGAACAGTAGTTATAGGAATTAATAGATGAATTTTTAAGATAAGAGTCTTGCGTGTGTGAACGCAGGACTCTTATTGTGTTTGGGCGGAAATATCTATACGTATATACGAACAGACCAAGGGGAGAAAGTTATGATTATAAGTGAAAGAATTTTAAAAATATTAAAAGACAAGAATATGTCACAGAATGCTTTTGCAAAGCAGGTTGGAATTGCAAGTAGCACGATAAGTGATTGGAAGACAAAGAAGACGAATCCATCGGCAGATAAGATTATGGATATATGCAGGGTGCTTGAAGTGACGCCAGAGCAGCTATTAACCGGAAAAGGAATTGATGAGGATTATGTAGAGTATAAGTCCAAGAAAGATAAAGTGAAGCCTGAAATTTCAAAAGCAGATATTCGCATCATTGAAGATATTCACGCGATGAAGGATACGCAGAGAAAAAGACTTATGAAGTATATGGAGGCTTTGAAGCAGATAGAGAAGTTGGAGGAGTTGGATTGATAACGGGGGTTTACTATGGGAGAAAATACAGAATTAATGACGATAGATAATATACGTAATCGGGTATATATCATAAGAGGACAACAAGTTATGCTAGATTATGATTTGGCGGAGATATATGGGTATGAAGTAAAGGCAATGAATCAGCAGGTGAAGAGAAATGCTGATAGATTTCCTGATGATTTCATGTTCGAGTTGAACAAAGAAGAGATGGAAATTCTATCGAGGTCACAAATTGTTACCTCGATACAAGTAGAAGGTGTTAAAGGTGGTCGAACACACAAGATTAAAGCATTCACAGAGCAAGGCATCTATATGTTAGCAACTGTCCTTAGAGGTGAACTAGCCGAACAACAAAGCATATTCATTATGCGTGCATTTCGTGAAATGCGGCACTACATAAAACAGAATCAACAGTTTGTTACGCAATCGGAATTGCATCTTGTAACGGCTAAGGTGTCCGATATATCAGTACAAGTTGCGGGGATTACAGATTGGAAAAAGAAAGCAGAGATTAATTTTGAAAATATTCAAAAGAGCATAGACACACTCAATGAGAATTTTATCTCTGATAAAGATTTCAAAAATTTTGTCATCTACAAAGGTCAAAAGTTTGAAGCAGACGCAGCGTATATAGATATTTATCAGCAGGCAACTACAAGTATTTATGTAGTTG
>CAYPAM010000137.1:0-4839 GCA_964408715.1 uncultured Lachnobacterium sp. | reverse complement strand
TGCGACGAACCTGTAAGCGCACTGGACGTGTCGATTCAGGCTCAGGTTATTAACCTGTTGGATGATTTGCGTGAGAAGATGGGACTTACTGTACTTTTCATCGCACATGACTTGTCAGTAGTAAAATACTTCTCTGATAGAATCGGTGTTATGTACTTTGGTAAATTAGTAGAGCTTGCAGATGCGGATGAATTATTTGAACATCCATTGCATCCTTATACTAAATCTCTGTTATCAGCGATTCCAATGCCAGACCCAGAGTATGAGAAACGTAGACAGCGTATTACCTACGTTCCTTTGAAAGAGCATGACTATACAACAGATTTGCCTTCCTTACGTGAAGTGTCACCAGGACATTTCGTTCACTGTAATGATGAAGAGTTTGAGAGATATAGCAAACAGGTGAATGGATAATGAAGAAGGTTAAAATGTGGGTTCAGATAGGAGTAGCGCTCCTGCTTGCCTTTGTTGTAATGTGTGTAAGAGGTCTTTTTACCAAAACAGAAACCTCGGATATTGTAATGGCAATTGGAGATGGTTTTACAGTAACAGCTTTTTTATACCTAGGAATGGGTGCGCTTATGTGGGTGTCTACAACAGGCATGTTTGACATATTTGGATTTGCCATTAAACGTGGTGCTCATGCCATAATACCAGCCTTATTTGTCAATGAAGAAGGCGGATATTATGAGTATAAGATGAAAAAAGCAGAAAAACGTAAAGGCTTTACAGAGCATTTTACATTAAAATTGGGATTTGTATTTTTAATTATAAGTATTATATTAACTGCTGTTTGGTATGCGGTGGTATAAACGATTTGCCTTGGAGAATTCCTCCAAGGCGTTTTTCATTGCGCAAAACCGTTTTCTATGTTATTCTATACATAGAATTTATGAAAATTTTATAATTAGGGGATAGATATGAAGATAACGAAAAAAACAAAAGACCAGGTAAAACGTTTTGACTTTGCCAAAAAACCGCATACACCAGGTTTTTTATTTCCAGTTGCAAGAGATATTGTATGTAAGCCGCTTTTAAACAATCGTGGATATAGCTTGAAGAAAACAAATATGGAAGGATTAGATGAACCGTATCTGATGCTGGTAACACATTCTTCTATGGTAGATTTTATGTTGATGATGGTTGCGGTAGCGCCAATGAAAGTAAATAACGTTATGACCTTAGAGGGATTTAATACCTATACAGAGCCTTTGATGCGTCATTTAGGAGTATTGGGTACTCGTAAGTTTGTAAGCGATTTGAACCTGATTAAGAATATCAGATATTGTATCAACGAGCTGAAGAATCCATTTGTATTGTTTCCGGAAGCAAGATATTCATTAGACGGATGTACTTCCTATATGCCGGAATCTACAGGAAAGCTGATTCGTATGCTTCGTGTTCCGGTAGTTGTATTGAAGATTCGTGGCAACTTTATCACCTATCCACAGTGGAACCGCATCGAGAAGAATAATTTCGTAGAAGCGGAGATGGTACAGATTGTCACGAAGGATGAGGTAAGGCATCTGTCGGTAGATGAGATTAATGCACGTATTGCAGAGCATTTTGTATACGACGACTTCAAATGGCAGTTAGAAAACAAGATTAAGGTAGACCATCCACAACGTGCGAAGGGGTTACATTGTCTCTTATACAAGTGTCCAAACTGTGGAACCGAGCACGAGACAGATTCAGCCGGCATCAGGCTGTGGTGTAACCATTGTAAAAAAGAATGGGAGATGGACGAATACGGTCAGATGCATGCCCTAGAGGGAGAGACCGAGTATAGCCATATTCCGGATTGGAGCAATTGGGAACGAGAATGTGTCCGTAAGGAAATTGAGGATGGTACATATTATTTTGAGGATGAAATTCGATTAGAGACACTTCCGGGATGGACGAAGTTCTATCAGCAGGGAAAGGGCAAGCTCATTCAGACACCAACCCAGACACGTATCGAGTGTACCTATCATGGAGAGCCATATGTGCTGACACGTAGTGCAATGCATATGGAGAGTGTGCATATCGAATACAACTATCTGGGAAGAGGTGACTGTGTGGATATTTCGATTCCGGACGAGAGCTTTTGGTGTTATCTGCTGAATAAACGTGACGCGCTTACTAAGATATCGTTTGCAACAGAAGAGATGCATAAATTGGCAGTAAAAAATGCAGAAGTGGGATAGATTTATCCCACTTTTTTATTTACAAGTGGAGAAAATATGGTAAAATAGTTATGATATTATACGTTGGAGGAAAAGTATGAATACAAATGACGCAGATTTATTGGAACAACAGCGTCAGAGACGAAAACGCGTAAATCGAATTAAGAATGGGATTGTTTGGACAATTGCTATGTGGATGTTGTTTTCCTTAGTAGCAATTATTATTTTGTCAGTGCAGGTATTTAGCTTGAATCAGAAAATCGGCAAGCTGGAAGCCGGTAGCGATTGGGTTTCGGAAACAGATGAATCAGAGGATTCTGGAGTAACAACAGAAACAGGCGACTCGGAATCGGAAGACCTATATGCGAATGTTGTGACAGGAATTGACACCGAAGATAATTTCGCGGCAGAAGGAGATACACATTATGTGTACCTGACCTTTAACAGTGTTCCGGGAGAGAATACAGAAGCAATTCTAGATGTATTGGCGCAGTATCAGGTGAAGGCGACCTTCTTTGTGGTCGGTAGCGAAGATGAAGCAGACAATACGATATATCAGAGGATTGTGAATGAGGGACATACGATGGGTATGCATTCTTATTCCAATCAGTATAGTTTGATTTATTCGTCAGTGGATGATTTTAAAGAAGATTATTTGAAACTCTCTGACTTTTTGTATGCGCTGACAGGTACAAGAAGTGTGTATTATCGTTTCCCGGGAGGAAGTGGTAATCAGATTAGCAATGTAAACATGGCGGAATTCGTACATGTGTTAAATCAGGAACAGGTTACGTATTTTGACTGGAACGTATCTGCAGGAGATGCGGCAAGCAATTATACGACAGAGGATGTTCTTAACAATGTATTGGATGGTGTATCCAAATACAAAACATCTGTTGTGTTATTACACGACGGAGATAACAAGTCAACAACGGTGGAGGCACTTGGAACCTTGATTTTGAACTTACAAAGTCAGGGGGCAGTGATTTTGCCGATTGATGAAAATACAAATGTAATTCAATATATTCATGCGGATAGTGTTGAATAGAAAATACTTGGAGGATTAATTAAATGGGACTTTTTAAGGATTTTAAAGAAGACTGGTCACAGGCGGTAAACGAACTTGTGCCAGGCGGAGACGTTGCTGATGACAACCTTGTGGTTGACACATTGGGTGAAGACGTTGATGTTTCGTCTGAGCTTTCTAAGTTAGACGGACTGTTAGAACAGGTAAAGGATATTCCTGTTCAGGAAACAGTAGAAGCACCAGTAGAAAAAGAAGTAAAAGCAGTACAGAAAGAGGAGAAAATCACAATGGATACAACATTAAGAGGAGAACATCCGGTTGTTTTGGATGAGACATCTGTAATTACAGCAAGCACAACATTGACAGGTGACCTTTCATCTGCAGGATCTTTGGATATTCAAGGCACTGTAAACGGTAACGTGACATGTAACGGCAAATTAGTTATTACAGGTACCATCAATGGAAATAGCACAGCCTCAGAATTTTTTGCGGATGTAGCGAAGGTTGAAGGTGAGGTTGTAAGCTCCGGTACAGTTAAGATTGGTGCAGGTTCTGTAATCATTGGTAATATCACAGCTGCTTCAGCAGTAATCGCTGGTGCGGTAAAGGGTGATATTGATGTTCAGGGACCGGTTGTAGTGGATACATCAGCAGTTATTATGGGTAACATCAAGTCACGTTCTGTTCAGATTAACAACGGCGCTATCATCGAAGGCTTCTGTTCACAGGCTTACGCTGATATTGATGTTCAGGGATTATTTGGAAACAAATAAGAAAGGATATAATGTCTATGAAACGTGTATTATTAAAACTCAGTGGAGAAGCATTAGCAGGAGACAAGCATCAGGGCTTTGATGAACCAACGGTTACTGTTGTTGCAAATCAGGTTAAGAAGTTAGTTGATAAAGGTGTTCAGGTTGGTATTGTTATCGGTGGCGGTAACTTCTGGCGCGGACGTTCCAGTGAGACAATCGACAGAACAAAGGCAGACCAGATTGGGATGCTGGCAACTGTTATGAACTGTATCTATGTATCAGAGATTTTCCGTTCCGTAGGCATGAAGACAGCCGTTATGACACCATTTGAATGTGGTTCCATGACAAAGCTGTTTTCAAAGGATCGCGCAAACAAGTATTTCGCGCACAATAGAGTATGTTTCTTTGCAGGAGGTACGGGACATCCTTACTTCTCAACAGATACAGCAACCGTTCTTCGTGCAATCGAAATCGAAGCAGAGGGAATTCTTCTTGCGAAAGCAATCGATGGTGTATATGACAGCGATCCAAAGACGAACCCGGCTGCAAAGAAATACGATGTGGTATCTATTCAGGAGGTTATCGATAAGAAGCTTGCGGTAGTAGATTTAACAGCATCTATTATGTGCATGGAAAATAAAATGCCAATGTACGTATTCGGATTAAACGAAGAAGACAGCATTGTAAAGGCAATGAGCGGAGAATTTAACGGAACAAAAGTTACCGTATAATTAGGAGGATGATTTTATGGACGCAAGATTAGTATCTTACGAAGAGAAAATGACAAAAACAATGCGCAACCTTGAGGAAGAATTCGGTTCTATCCGTGCAGGACGTGCAAACCCTCACGTATTAGATAAATTACGTGTAGATTATTACGGTACACCATCAC
>CAYPAM010000136.1:0-4850 GCA_964408715.1 uncultured Lachnobacterium sp. | reverse complement strand
TATTTTCGCTTGTTCTTCCTATCTATGTAGGCAAGCAGTGTTATCAGAAAAGTTGTAAACAGGATAACATCCTGAAATGTAAACAGTTCCATTATATAAAAGTTATGGAGAGTGAATTATGATTATAGAAAATAAAATAATAGATTTAAATGGAAGAGAATTATTGCTTCGTAATGCTACAGCAGAGGATGCTGAGATGTTGTTGGATTATTTGAAAATCACAGGTGCGGAGACGAAGTTTCTAATCAAAGAGCCTGAAGAAATAACGTTTACGGTAGAGCAGGAACAAGATTATATCAGGAGTCAAAATGAATCGGAAAACAGCATCATGATACTGGGTTTTCTGGATGGAGAGTACGTTGGGAATTGCGCCCTTATAGGGAATCGCTTGAGTAGGTTTAAGCATCGTGTGACTATGGGAATTGCTCTGTATCAGAAGTTTACCGGCATGGGCATAGGACGAGTAATGATTGAAGAGCTGATTGCCATTGCAAAAGAAAAAGGCTTTGAGCAGATTGAACTTGAAGTAGTCGCTGGAAACGAAAGAGCACTCCACCTGTATAAGAGTATGGGGTTTGAAGTTTATGGTACTTTTCCGAAGAATATGAAGTACAAGGATGGGACCTATGCGGATGCATATTGGATGATGAAGGAATTGTAAGCAATTTATCCTTCGCTTACGAAGCCTGTTATGATATGATAGAAGTGTGTTCAAGGGATTGTAAATCTATAGACATGAGCGGGAAAAAGGGGATATTTTATGAAACATTTATTTTGGCACAGTAAACCATATGAGTTGGAGAAGTCTGAGCCACTTTTCTTACAGAAAATGAAGGAAAATATGGCGTTTCACTATGACAATTGCAAGGAATACCGTGAGATTGTCGAGGAAAAAGGATTTGACAGGGAGCGAATCTATAAGATTGAGAATATAGCAGAGATTCCGTTTATTCCGACGGTTTATTTCAAACATCATCAGATGGATTCGGTACCGTTTCATAAGCTGATGACCAAAGCGACGTCCTCTGGAACAAGCGGAAATAAGAGCGTGATAGGCTATGACTATGCGACTATGTGGCGCGGACTTGGGATGGTGCTTTCCGTGGGGAAAAAACACAAATTGTGGTCGCTTCGTCCATGTCATTATATCGTGCTGGGATATCAGCATATCGGTTTTTTGTGGGGAAGCCCGAAGATTGAGGAAAAGGCAGTGGCAAAGACGGCCTACGGTTTTACCTATTTTGCGCCAGCGGTTTCAAGAACCTACGCTCTTAAATACAAGAATGGCGATTATGTGCTGAATCTGGATGAAATTAAGCAAAAGCTGATAAAGTACAGCAAAGGAAAGACGCCAGTGCGTATCATGGGATTCCCATTTCATGCGTTTTGGCTGTTGTCGCAGATGAAGGAGGAAGGCATCAGATGTCCTCTTCCAAAAGGCTCTATGATGGCTTTTGGTGGTGGCTGGAAGCAGTATTACACCGAAAAGGCAGATAAGGAAACCATGTATGCGCTGGTGAAGGAAGTGCTGGATATTCCGGAAGAAATGTGTAGAGAGTTTTTCGGGGCAGCGGAGCATCCGATCCTGTATGTGGATTGCCCGAAGCATCATTTTCACGTGCCGAATTATGCCAGAGTGTTGATTCGCGATATTGACACCTACGAGCCGGTTTTAAATGGAACACCGGGACTTGTGAATCTGCTTACACCGATGGTGTCGAGTGCGCCGATTCATAGTGTGATGACGGATGATTTGGGTGTGCTGCATGATGCATCAGAATGTGGCTGTGGTATTGATTCGCCGTATCTGGAGATTATCGGAAGAGTTGGAATGGAGGATATCACTACCTGTGCAGCAGGCGCAGAGAAGCTGGTACAGACCATTTTATCGGAGGTGGCAAAATGATACTTTTTAATGGGGAAATCCTTCTTGATGAAAAATTGGATGATGTATTGGCACAGCTTTGGGAGCATTGTATCAGCGCGGTGTCGAATCGCCCGGATGTGAAGACGATGTCAGAAATGGTCATCAATGCCTGTGGTATTTTGGCACAGAAGATTGAGGCTGGAGAGTATAACCATATGTTACTTCCATTATTGGAAAAGGGATTGTTCTTAGAGGAACAGGTAGAAGAAGCGGTGGCTTTTTTTGAGCAGGAAAATCTACGTGTAAAATATGAGACAGAGCTGGGCGTACTGCTTGAGAATATGGGGCAGGCGAAGGAAGATGTACGCATTGTACGACGCATTGAGCCACTTGGCGTGTTGTTTCATATCGCTGCGGGCAATGCGGAAGGCTTGCCTTTCTACAGTGTCATCGAGGGCATGATGGCAGGCAATATGAATATCTTAAAGCTGCCTTCTGCGGATGATGGGCTGTCCGTCATGCTGCTAAGCGAGATTATCAAGGTCGAGCCACGACTTGCGCCATATGTGTGCGTGCTTGATGTACCATCGACGAATCTGAAGGTTATGATGCTGCTGGCGCAGATGGCAGATGCAGTGGTTGTCTGGGGCGGCGACGAAGCGGTAAAAGCGGTTCGTACCATGGCAGACACCAAAACACAGATTATCAGTTGGGGACATAAATTGAGCTTTGCATATGCAACCGCGGAAGCAACCGACGAGGAACTTCGCGCGTTGGCAAAACACATCTGTGTGACAAAGCAGGTATTGTGTAATTCCTGTCAGGGGATTTTCGTGGATACCGAGGATGCAGCGGCTGTGCTTCAAATGGGACAGAGATTCCTAGGAATTTTAGAAGAAGTAAGCAGGGAGTTTCCAAGGGAAAGCATCGGCGTTCGCGGTAAGGTGAGCCTGTCTTTATATAACGAAGAATTGGAAAGCAGAAACAATGGGAAAAAGGTATTGCGTGGAGATGGCGTCAGCGTCATTGTCGCGTCAGATGAAACATTGGAATTGTCTTTGATGTTTAGAAACTGCTGGGTCAAGCCATTGCCAAGAACGCGTATCATTCCGGCGTTAAAGTCATACAAGGGACATTTACAGACAGTAGGACTTGTGTGCGGAGACGGCGATAGAGAAGAGCTTGCAAGGCTTTTTGCAAAAGCAGGACTGACCCATGTAACCAGAGCGGGACGAATGGCGCATGCATCGCTTGGCGCACCGCATGATGGCGAGTATCCGCTTAGAAGATACACAAGAGTTGTGGAAGCAGAAATATAATGGGAGAGCCCCACTTCGCGTGGTTATTCAGATGGCATATTTTGGTCTTCCAGCTTTAGTAAAGGATTTCTCGCCATATTGATAATAAGTGGAATTACCATGACAAACCATGCGATAGGTTCTGAAACAATAATTCCCATATATCCAATGGCCGGGGCCAGCAGAAAGGCCGCAATTACTTTGCAAAATAGCTCTAGAAAACTAGAGAATACCGGTGTTTTGCTGTCGCCGAAGCCTTGCATACTATTGCGGAACAGGCAGATGACAGCGGGAACAAAATAGAAAGTAGTATTGATTTTTAAATAAAGAGTGGCTGTTTCTATTACTTCCGGTTTCGTGGTAGCGGTAATCAATTGTATGATTGCAGGAGACAGGGTATATGCGACAATGATAACCCCTATGCACCACAAAAATGTAAGGAGCACAGTATCACGAATGCCAACCTTTAATCGGGAGTATTTGCCGGCACCAAGATTCTGACCACAGTAGGTGGCAAGGGTAGTACCAAATACACCAAAAGGAAGCATGAAAATAGAAGTAGCCTTTCTAGCTGCGGTATGTGCAACGATGATATTGGTACCGAAGGTGTTGATAGCGGTCTGGAGCGCTAATGTACCAAGGCTGACAAATGAGGACATAAAGCCCATGGAAGTACCGGTGGACAAAAGCTTTTGATATATAAATTTTGGAATTTGGAAGTCCTCTTTACAAAGCGTCAGAGATGGATATTTTTTGCGCATATATACAAAACAAAGCAGGGCAGAAACAGCCTGCGAAATGACAGTAGCCAGTGCTGCGCCACCTACATTCATACCAAGGTACAGGATAAATGCATAATCCAGAAAGATATTCAGAATTGTAGCAACAATCAAAAAGATAAGTGGTGTTAAGGAATCACCTAGTGCACGCAATATGGATGCGCAAATATTGTAAAGAGTGCCTGCCAGAAGACCGGCAAGAATGATGCCGATGTATTCCTTGGACAGCAAATAGATATCATCAGAAATATTTAATAAATGCAATATAGGATCTAAAAAAACAAGGCAAAGAACACTCAAAATTACAGCAAAAGCAATGCCTAGAATTATCGTTCCGGCAATTGATTTTTTCATATTTGTATTATCCTTGGCACCAAAAAAAGTGGCAATGATAATAGCATAACCATTGGTGAAACCATTTAAGAGGCTATTTAACATGTCGCTTAAGGTAGTGGTTGCACCTACAGCAGCAAGGGCAGTATCTCCTAAGGTGGAGCCGACAATTCGTGTATCCACTAAGCCGTAAAATAGCTGAAAAAGCTGTCCGATGAATAACGGAAGCGCAAATAGGAGTATTAACTTGATTGGTTTTCCTTCGGTTAGATTTTTCATAAGAATTCTCCTCAATGGTATCTTATATTGCTATAGCAGATTAAAGGGAATTTTGCAAGAGTTTTTGCGGCGAAAAATATCGCAATATATTTGATTGCAAATGAAAATGACATTCCATTTTATGAGAAACTTGGAATGGAAAAATCCAATGAAGTGATGCAGTATAATAAAATTGATTGGACATATTTTGAAGTGAAACAGAACATGCAATTTACTACAGGAGGAAATGGGCTTATGACTCAGGATTTATGTGTAAAAATGGATGAAGGTATCCTAAATATTCGAGTTGGTGCC